>JBJOQI010000268.1:0-4613 GCA_046050045.1 Pseudomonadota bacterium
TCAGGCCAGCGACGGGTCGATGCCCTTGCAGGCGGCGACGAGGCCCTTCACCGCGTCGACCGACTTGGTGAACATCGCGGTCTCGTCGGCGTTCATGCCGATCTCGACCACCTTCTCGACCCCGCCGGCACCCAGCACGCAAGGCACGCCGACGTAGAGCCCGTCAAGCCCGTAGGCGCCCTTCACATGGGCCGCGCAGGGCAGGACGCGCTTCTGGTCCTTGAGGAAGGCCTCGGCCATCTCGATGGCGCTGGTGGCGGGGGCGTAGAAGGCCGAGCCCGTCTTCAGCAGGCCCACGATCTCGGCCCCGCCGTCGCGGGTGCGCTGCACGATCGCGTCGAGCCTGTCCTGCGTGGTCCAGCCCATCTTGACCAGATCCGGCAGCGGAATGCCCGCGACCGTCGAATAGCGGACCAGCGGCACCATCGTGTCGCCATGCCCGCCCAGAACGAAGGCCGTCACGTCGCGCATGGAAACGCCGAACTCGAGGCTCAGGAAGTGCCGGAAGCGACCGGAATCGAGCACGCCCGCCATGCCGACCACCATGTTGTGCGGCAGGCCCGAAAACTCGCGCAGCGCCCAGACCATCGCGTCGAGCGGGTTGGTGATGCAGATGACGAAAGCCTTCGGCGCATGGGCCCGGATGCCCTCGCCCACCGACTTCATGACCTTGAGGTTGATGCCCAGAAGGTCGTCGCGGCTCATGCCCGGCTTGCGCGGCACGCCGGCGGTGACGATGCAGACGTCGGCTCCAGCGATGTCTTCGTAGGAGTTCGCGCCCTTCAGCGAGACGTCGAAGCCTTCGACCGGGCCGGATTGCGCGATGTCGAGCGACTTGCCCTGCGGGGTGCCTTCGGCGATGTCGAACAGAACGACGTCGCCAAGTTCCTTGATGGCGGCGAGATGGGCGAGCGTGCCGCCGATCTGGCCTGCGCCGATCAGGGCGATCTTGGGTCTTGCCATGAAATTCACTCCCGGTCCGGTTGGTTCCTGCGGTTCCCGTAATCCCTTGGCGGCAGTCGCGCAAGGGTGGGCCGGGGCTTCGGCATGCCAATGTATACTGTGAACGCTTCCGGCCTGCGGATGTTTGCGCTAAAGCTGTGTCGGGGACGTGACGCACCGGCCGGTCATGCCCGCTGGCCCGCGAATCACGGCGGCCATTCCGCCGGGCGGGGGCATCATGCACGATCTGTGGTTCTGGGCGGCGGCAGTGGTCGCGGCGGTGCTTGTCGGGCTGTCGAAGGGCGGGCTTCCCGTGGTCGGAATGCTCGGCGTGCCGGTGCTGGCGCTGGTGATGAACCCGGTCGCGGCGGCGGGGCTGTTGTTGCCGGTCTTCGTCGTCTCGGATGTCTTCGGGCTTTACGCCTATCGTCATGCCTTCAACCGCAAGGTCCTGGCGATCCTCGCGCCGGCTGCCGTGGTCGGCATCGCCTTCGGCTGGGCGACGGCGACGGTGGTGCCCGAGCGTGTGGTGACGGGCATCATCGGCCTGATCGGACTTGTCTTCGCGCTGAACCTGATCCTGCGGCGCCAGCCCGAAGGCCCGCCGCAAGAACCGAAGCTGGCCCCCGGCCTGTTCTGGGGGGCGATCACCGGTTTCACCAGCTTCGTCAGCCATTCGGGCGCGCCGCCCTATCAGGTCTATGTGCTGCCCCTGCGGCTGGAGAAGCTGGTCTTTGCCGGGACCACCACGATCCTGTTCGCCTTCGTGAACGCGGTGAAGCTGATCCCCTACTATGCGCTGGGCCAGCTCAACCCCGGCAACCTCAGGGCCGCGGCCTTCCTGCTGCTGCCCGCAGCGATTGCCGTCTTTGTCGGCGCACGGCTGGTCAAGGTCATCCCCGAGAAGCTGTTCTTCAAGCTGGTGACCTGGGCGCTTCTGCTGATCTCGGTCAAGCTGCTCTGGGATGCCTGGTCGGGCTGATCAGGCGTCTTCACCCGGAACGGTGGCGTCGGGCGCATCGGCCTGAAAGTTGCCGCCCGAGGCGACAAGGCAGGTCAGGCCCGACGGCAGCGTGACCGTGATCGTCCAGGTTCCGCTGGTGTCAGAGGCATAAAGCTCCATCACCGTGCTGTTCGCGGCCAGTCCCAGCGAGCGCCGCGTCTCGCCATAGGTATCGCCCAGCACGGCGACAACACGGTCGCGCGGCGCGCATTGCGCAGGGTCTTCGGCGCGCGCCTGCTGTGCCAGAAAGACCGTGGCTGCGAAACCAAGGGAAAGGGCGATCATCTTTTCGGGCGTCATTCCGGTTCCTCCGGGTCGGGAGGCCGGACATCGGCCGCCACGCACCGAGGCTCGGACCAGTCTGGCAAGGTTTGGTTAACGGAGGGTTCCCGGCGCTAAGGCCGTTGCTTTCTGCGCTGCGGCAAATCTCCACTTGCCGAAAGTGTCGGACCTGTGATCCAAGACGAAAGAATATTGCGAGGAAGAGACTCATGACCGCACAAGACCCGCTGCTTCGGCCCTGGAGATCGGTTCTGTACATCCCGGCCTCGAACGCGCGGGCGATGGAAAAGGCGCAAAGCCTGCCGGTCGATGCGATCATCTTCGACCTCGAGGATGCGGTTGCGCCTGCCGAGAAGGCGGCGGCGCGGGCGGCCCTGGACGCCGCCCTGGCAGCGGGCGGCTTCGGGGCGCGGGCGCGAATCGTGCGGATCAATGCGCTGGACACCGAATGGGGGCGCGAGGATGCGCTGGCCTTTGCGGGCGGGCAGGCGGATGCGGTGCTGATCCCCAAGGTCAACGGCGCGCGGGACCTCGACCGCGTGGCGGAGCTGGTGCCCGCTACCCCCCTCTGGGCGATGATGGAGACGCCGCTGGCCATGCTGCACGCGGGCGAGATCGCCGGGCATTCCCGGCTGCAGGGCATGGTGATGGGCACCAACGATCTGGCCAAGGATCTGGGCGCGCGGTTCAGGCCCGACCGGCTGCCGATGCTGGCGGGGCTGGGGCTTTGCCTGCTGGCCGCGCGGGCGCAGGGGCGGGTGATCGTCGACGGGGTCTACAATGCCTTCAGGGACGAGGCGGGCTTTGCCGCGGAATGCGAGCAGGGGCGCGACATGGGGTTTGACGGCAAGACGCTGATCCACCCCGCCCAGGTCGAGGCCGCGAACCGCGCCTTTGGCCCGTCCGATGCCGAGATCGACCTGTCGCGCCGCCAGATCGAGGCCTTCGAGGCCGCCATGGCGGACGGCAAGGGGGTTGCCGTGCTCGACGGCCGGATCGTCGAGAACCTGCACGTCGCCGCGGCACGCCGGGTTCTGGCGCGTGCGAAAGCGATTGCGGAACTTGCCGAAGCCGCGCAAAGTGAACGCGTTTAACATGCGCGGAGACAGATCATGGCACTTCTGGTAGCGGGCGTTCTTCTGTGGTGGGCGGCGCATCTGTTCAAGCGGATGGCACCCGACCGGCGCGCGGCGCTGGGCGAGCGCGGCAAGGGGCCGGTGGCGCTGGCGCTGCTGGTTTCGGTCGTGCTGATGGTCCTGGGCTATCGCTGGGCCGAGGTCTCGCCGGTCTACCAGCCGGTGCCGGGGATCGGGCACCTGAACAACCTGCTGATGCTGGGGTCGGTCTTCCTGTTCGGGGTGGGTGGCACCAGGGGGACGCTCTATCCCCGGATACGGCACCCGATGCTCTGGGGGACCGTGGTCTGGGCCGTGGCGCACCTGCTGGTGAACGGGGATCTGGCCTCGCTGGTCCTGTTCGGCGGCATCGGGATTTGGGCACTGGTGCAGATGGCCGCGATCAACCGGGCCGGGCCCTGGACCCCGCCCACGGACGGGCGCGGCGTGAAGGGCGATCTGATGAACCTTGCCGGGACAGTGGTGCTGATCGGGATCATCGCCGGGGTCCATATCTGGCTGGGCCACAACCCCTTCCTCGGGACCTATGGATGAAAATCTACCGCTTCCTGTCGGACGACGACACCTCGGCCTTTTGCCACAAGGTCACGGGCGCACTGAACAAGGGCTGGGCGCTGCATGGGGGGCCGACCTATGCCTTCGATGCCGCCCGCGGCGTGATGCGCTGCGGGCAGGCCGTGGTGAAGGAGGTTCCGGGCGACTACAGCCCCGACACGAAACTGGGCGAGATGTAGCGTCCCGAGTCGGGACGCCCCTCTTCCTAAAAGGAATTCAAGGACTTGGTCGCGCGCTATTACCAACGCTTAAGGTTCGCGCCGCCGGAATGGGAGTGACGATGAAGACCAATCCGGGCCGCTTCTTCGAGGACTACAGCCTGGGCGAGGTCATCGCCCATGCCGTGCCGCGCACCATCTCGGGCGGGGAGCGGGCGCTGTACCATGCGCTTTACCCCGCGCGCCATGCGCTGCATTCCTCGGACGAGTTTGCCCGCGCCTGCGGCCTGCCCGCCGCCCCGGTCGACGATCTGGCGGCCTTCCACCTCGTCTTCGGCAAGACCGTGCCCGACATCAGCCTGAACGCGGTCGCGAACCTTGGCTATGCCGAGGGGCGCTGGCTGCGGCCTGTCTGGCCGGGCGACACGCTGCGCGCCGAAAGCCGGGTGATCGGGCTGAAGGAGAACTCCAGCCGCGCCTCGGGCGTGGTCTGGGTGCGGACCATGGGCCTGAACCAGCGGGGCGAGGTGGTGATCG
>JBJOQI010000269.1:0-10613 GCA_046050045.1 Pseudomonadota bacterium
CGACGCAGACCGGGCTTGAAATCGGCGGCGAGGGCGTGGCCTATGTCCAGAGGTTCTGACCGGGCGCGGGGGGTGCGGATGCGTGTGGCGATGGCTGTCTGTGTTGCCCTTCTGGCCGCGGGCTGTTCCGACCCGCGCCTGAATGCGGGTCTGAGCCTCGGGACGGACGGGCTGACCGTCCGCCCGAGCGTTTCTGCCGATGTCGGCGGCCTGAACGTGGAGGTTTCACCGTGATGCGTGTTCTTGCCCTTCTATCGCTTGCCCTGATGGCCGCCTGCGGGGCCGAGGGCGATCCGGTCGCGCCCGCCGGCAAGGCACCCGGCGTCTCGGTCACGGGCGAGGTGTCGACCGGCGTTGTCGTCGGCGGCTGAGGCCTGCCCGATTGCGCGGCGCAGGGCCTCTGCTATACCGCCGGGCGATCTGACCTGCCGGGGACCCGCGCGACATGGACCATTTTCTCTATCGTGACGGCGTGCTTCATGCCGAGGGCGTGGCCATCCCCGAAATCGCGGCGGCGGTGGGCACGCCGGTCTACGTCTATTCGACCGCCACGCTCGAACGGCATTACAAGCTCTTCACCGAGGCGCTGTCGCCGCTGCCGCATCTGGTCTGCTTTGCGGTGAAGTCGAACGGCAATGTGGCCGTCCTGAAGACATTGGGCGATCTGGGCGCGGGCATGGACGTGGTCTCGGTCGGCGAATACCTGCGGGCCAAGGCCGCCGGCGTTCCGGGCGAGCGGATCGTCTTTTCCGGCGTCGGCAAGACGCGCGAGGAAATGCGGGTGGCGCTGGAAGGCGGGATTCGGCAGTTCAACGTCGAGAGCGAACCCGAGATGCGCGCCCTGTCCGAGGTCGCGGTGTCGCTGGGCCGGGTCGCGCCGATCACGGTCAGGGTGAACCCCGACGTGGACGCCAGGACCCACGAGAAGATCGCGACCGGCAAGAAGGAAAACAAGTTCGGCATCCCGATTGCCCGCGCGCGCGAGGTCTATGCCGAGGCAGCGGGCCTGCCGGGGCTAAAGGTCGTGGGCATAGACGTGCATATCGGCAGCCAGCTGACCGAACTGGAGCCCTTTGAAACCGCCTATGGCCTGGTGGCCGACCTGACCGCAACCCTGCGGGCCGATGGGCACGGCATCGAGCGGCTGGACCTCGGCGGCGGTCTCGGCATTCCCTACACCCGGTCGAACGAGGCGCCGCCGCTGCCGTCGGACTATGGCGCGATGGTCAAGCGGGTGCTCGGCCATCTCGGCTGCGAGATCGAGATCGAGCCGGGGCGGCTGATTTCCGGCAATGCGGGGCTGTTGGTCGCCTCGGTCGTCTACCTGAAGAACGGCGAGGGGCGGGATTTCCTGATCCTCGATGCCGCGATGAACGATCTGGTGCGGCCAAGCATGTACGGCGCGCACCACGACATCGTGCCGGTGATCGAACCCGCGCCGGGGGCCGAGGCGCAGCCCTATGACGTGGTGGGCCCGGTCTGCGAAAGCGGCGACACCTTTGCCAAGGCGCGCGCGCTGCCGCCGCTGGTGGCGGGCGATCTGGTCGCCTTCCGCTCGGCCGGGGCCTATGGCGCGGCGATGGCGTCGGAATACAATGCCCGCCCGCTGGTGCCCGAGGTGCTGGTGAAGGGGGATCAATTCGCTGTCATTCGGGCCAGGCCCTCCTATGACGAGATGATAAAGCGCGATAGCATCCCGGCATGGCTCTGAGGTTGCCCGGCATTCGGCGCGGGTCCGGGGCCACGGACGGGCAATGAACGAGACAAGCCGGATCGCCAAGGCGGCACTTGCACAGGTGACATGGCCCCTGCGGCTGACCCGTGCGGGCATGGTCGCGGAACGGATCACGCGCGGCTTCTGGCCGGTCTGGACGCTTGTCTTTGCGCTGATGGCAGGTTTCGCCTTTGGCCTGCAGGACTGGCTGCCGCTGGAAGCCCTGTGGATCGGGTCGGTCCTGGGGGTTCTGGCGCTGGTCTGGCTCCTGCTCGCGGGCATCCGCGGCTTTCGCTGGCCGACGCAGGACGAGGCGCGCGCGCGTCTGGATGCGCGCCTGCCCGGACGACCCATCGCGACGCTGACCGACCGGCAGGTGCTGGGCGGCGAAGACCCGGCCTCGCAGGCTGTCTGGCAGGTGCACCTGCAGCGGCTGGCCGAACGGTTGCGCGGCATCCGTCCGGTCGAGCCTGATCTGCGCGTGGCGGCCCGCGACCCCTATGCCCTGCGCTACGTGGCCTTTGGCGGGCTGGTGCTGGCGCTGCTGTTCGGGTCGCTCGGCCGGGTGGGCGAGGTCGCCTCGATCGCGGGGGGAAACCCGGCGACGGGCGCGGCGGCGGGCCCCGCCTGGGAGGGCTGGGCCGAGCCACCGTCCTACACCGGCAAGCCGAGCCTTTATCTGAACGACATCACCGCCGGCACGCTGGACCTGCCCGAAGGCAGCCGGATCACCTTCCGCATTTACGGTCCGGCAGGCTCGGTCGAGGTTGCGCAGACGCTGGCAGATCCGCTGCCCGCCCCCGCCGATACGCCCGACCCCGCCGCCGCGTCGGTGCAGGTGGTCGAATTCGAGGCGCTGCGCAGCGGAACCATCTCCGTCTCGGGCGAGGGCGGGCGCGACTGGGCGGTCACGGTGCTGCCCGACGCCGCGCCCACGGTCCTGCTGGAAGGAGAGATGG
Organism: Pseudomonadota bacterium; assembly: GCA_046050045.1. Lineage (GTDB taxonomy): Bacteria > Pseudomonadota > Alphaproteobacteria > Rhodobacterales > Rhodobacteraceae > JAOADN01. The sequence continues at coordinate 2,674 of JBJOQI010000269.1, forward strand.
GGCGCGATGCCGATGGCCTGATGTCGCAGGGCTTTGCGGCCAGCGACGATCATGGCGTGACCGGCGGGCAGGCGCGGTTCACGCTGGACATGGCGGCGCTTGACCGCCGCTACGGACTTGCGGCCGAGCCGGAGGCCGTCGAGCCGCTGGTCTTCGACCTGCCGCTGCCCATCACCGGGGACCGGCGCGAGTTTGCCGAGACCCTCGCCGAGGATGCGTCGAAACACGTCTGGGCCAACCTGCCGGTGCAACTGGTGCTGGAGGTCGCGGATGCGCGGGGCCAGACCGGGCAGACCGATGCCACGGCGCTGATCCTGCCGGGGCGGCGCTTCTTTGACCCGATTGCCGCGGCGGTGGTCGAGATGCGGCGCGACCTGCTTTGGACGCGGGCGAATGCGCCGCGGGTGGCGCAGGTCCTGCATGCGATGACGCACCGGCCCGAGGGGATGTTCACCAACGAACGGGCCTATCTGATGATGCGGGTCGCGATGCGGCGGCTGGACGGTGCGCTGGCGCAGGGCCCGATCAGCAAGCCCCTGCGTGACGAGATGGCCGAGGACCTGTGGCAGATCGCGCTGCTGATCGAGGACGGGGGACTGGACGATGCGCTGGCGCGGATGCAGCAGGCGCAGGAACGGCTGTCCGAGGCGATCCGCAATGGCGCGAGCCCCGAGGAAATCCAGAAGCTGATGGACGAGCTGCGGCAGGCGACCGACGACTATATCCGGATGCTGGCCGAGAACATGGAGCGGCAGGGCGCGGACGAGCCCAGCCAGCAGGCCCAGAACGAGGGCCAGCAGATCACCGGCGACCAGATCCAGGAGATGATGGACGAGATCCAGCGCCTGATGGAGGAAGGCCGCATGGCCGAGGCGCAGGAACTGCTCGACCAGCTCAGCCGGATGCTGGAGAACCTGCGCGTGACCGAAGGCCAGGGTGGCGAGGGCCAGCAGGGGCAGGGCAGTCAGGCGATGCGGAACCTGCAGGATACCTTGCGCGACCAGCAGGGCCTGTCGGACGACAGTTTCAGCGAGTTGCAGGAGCAGTTCGACCCGAATGGACTGAACCAGCGCAACCAGCGCCCCGGCCAGCAGCGCGGCACGCCGCAGGGACAGGACGGCGAGGGGCAGGAGGGCGAGGGCCAGGGCGGCGATGAAACCCCCGAAAGCCTCGCCGAACGCCAGCGCGCCCTGCGCGAGGAATTGCAGCGCCAGGCCCAGGACGGTCTGCCCGGCGAAGGCACACCCGAGGGCGAGGCCACGCGCGACGCGCTGGAAGGCGCGGGCCGGGCGATGACCGAGGCCGAACGCCGCCTGCGCGAGGGCGACCTGCCGGGCGCAATCGACCGGCAGGCCGAGGCGATCGAGGCGCTGCGCGACGGGTTGCGCAACATGGGCGAGGCGATGGCGGCGGAGAACCCCAACCGCCAGCCCGGCACGCAAGGCGAGGCGGTGGGCGATGCCTCGCGCCAGTTGCCGCGCGACCCGCTGGGCCGTAGCACCGGGCAGAACGGCCGCGTCGGCACCGACGAGAACATGCTGCAGGGCGACGACATCTATCGCCGGGCGCGCGACCTGCTGGACGAGATCCGCCGCCGCTCGGGCGAGCAGGACAGGCCGTCGGTCGAGCGGGATTATCTGCGGCGGCTGCTGGACCAGTTCTGAGGCCGGTCCCGGCCGATCAGTCAGCCGTTCTGGCTGGCGTCGCCCCTGAGCGCCTCGGTCGAGCTGCGCATCTTCTCGTCGATCCAGAGCCGCAGCGCGTCGACCCTGGCCACATAGGCCGCAAGCGGACGGGCCGCGCCGGGCACGCGCTCGGCAATGGCCGGGGCCATCGCATAGGTGCCGAGCAAAAGCGCCGCCGCGAGGAAGGCAAAGGAAAACCCGAAGCGGAACCCGCCGCGCCGCTGTCGCGCGGCCTCGGCGGCGATCACGTCGGGAAAGTCCGCGGCACGGCCCGAGGCGGCGCTGAGCGTCGAGTTGATTTCCTCGATATCGGGCAGCAGACCCTTGCGCTGGCCCTTGTGGTCCGGGGCGTCCTCGGGGGAGGCGCGCAGGTCGGCCACCAGTTCGGGCGCAGGCTCTGCCTGGGCCGCGGGGCGCCGCGCGCCCTCCATCGCGGCAAGCGCCGCAGACCCCGCGACCGGACCGGCAAGGGGGCCGGGATCGGGGCCGAGGCCAAGCTCGGTCTGGGTTTCAAGCGGCGCGGGAATGCCCTCGGCGCGGCGGGCGCGGGCCTCGCGCTCGGCCTCTTCGCGCAGGACGTTCAGCACCGAAGGGTCGGGCTGGCGGCGTTCGGCCATCGAGGGCAGCGTCGGCACCGGTTCGGCCGGGCGCGCCGCGGCAACGATCTCGGGGTCTTCCGACAGGGCCCGGATCAGGTCGTAGTCGTCGTCGGTCTCTTCCGTCGCGGGCGGTTCGGGCGCGGCCACCTCATCGGCCGACGTGCCCTGCGCCGCAGCGAAACGGCCCGGCTGGAACCAGGAATGTCCGCAGTTCGAACACTGCACATCGCGCCCTGCCTCGGGGATGACGGACTCGTCGACCTCGTACTGGGCGTCGCAGTTTGGGCAAATCAGACGCATGAAATACCTTTACGTGCCCTGCTCTGTCCGGCCGTTCTGGCCTTTGGTGACGCCCTGTTGTAGCAAGCAACCGCCGGTGATCCAAGCATTTGTGAAACCGGCGGAAAAAACGCACAAGCGCCGGCCCGCCCCAGGGGCGGCAGGCGATGACGGAGCGGGCCCTTGATCGAATTCCAAGACGCCGGGATCAGCTACGGAGGGGCGGGCCTTCTGTCGGGCCTGACGCTGAAGCTTGCCCCCGGCTCGTTCCATTTCCTGACCGGCCCATCGGGGGCGGGCAAGACGACCTTCCTCAAGCTCTGCTATGGCGAGATCCTTCCGACCGAAGGGCGCATCGAGATTTTCGGCCAGGACGTGACCCAGGCCTCGCGCGATGACATTGCCCGGCTGCGCCGCCGGATCGGGGTGGTCCACCAGGACTGCCAGTTCCTCGACCACCTGCCGATCGAGGAGAACATCGCCCTGCCGCTGACGGTGGCGGGCAATACCGCCGAGGCGGGCGAGCTGGCCGAGCTGATCGGCTGGGTGGGCCTGAGCGGGCAGGCGCGCGCGCTGCCGCCCTCGCTGTCGGGCGGCGAACGGCAGCGGGCGGCACTGGCGCGGGCGGTGATGATGTCGCCCGAGGTCGTGCTGGCCGACGAACCCACGGGCAACGTCGACTGGGAGATGTCGCTGAAGCTTCTGCGGCTTCTGGTCGAGCTGAACCGGATGGGCAAGACGATCGTGATCGCGACCCATGACCTGAACCTGATCCGCGCCGCCAAGGGTCAGGTCGCGGCGCGGGTCCTGCGCATCGCCGGGCGAAGCGTGCAACCGGCGGGGGCGGAGCTGTGAGCATGGACCTGTCCCGCATCGCCGCCTTGCTGACCGGCGATCCGAAAAGCGCCCGCGTGGTGCCGCCGACCGGCTTTACCGCCACCCTGACCACCCTGACATCGGCCGCGATGGCGGTGCTGGCGGTGTTTGCCATTGCCCTTTCGCTTGCCTCCGGGCGGCTGGCCGAGCGCTGGGCGACGGCGCTGACCGATACCGCGACGATCCGTATCGCCGCGCCGGCCGAGCAGCTGGATGCCCAGACGACAGCCGTCCTGCGCGCGCTGGACTCGACGCCCGGCGTGACGGAAGCACGGGCGATGACGGCGGAAGAGACGGCGGCGCTGCTGGAGCCCTGGATCGGACCGAACCTGCCCGTTGATGCGCTGCCGATCCCGCGGCTGGTCGAGCTGCGCACCGGCGCGGGCTTTGACGGCGAGGCGCTGCGGTTGCGGCTGGCGGGCGAGGCGCCGGGCGCGGTGCTGGACGACCACCTGCGCTGGCGCGCGCCCTTTGTCGCGGCGGCGGGCTGGCTGCGGACCTTCGGCATCGGCGCGCTGGTGCTGATCGCTGCGGCGACGGCGGCGATGATCACCCTTGCCGCGCAGGCGGCCCTGTCGGCCAACGCGCAGGTGATCCGCACCCTGCGGCTGGTCGGGGCCGAGGACCGCTACATCGCCGGGGCCTTCGTGCGGCGCTTTACCCTGCGGGCCTTTGGCGGGGCGCTGGCGGGCGCGGTTCTGGCGATGCTCTGCCTTGCGCTGCTGCCCTCGGCGGGGGATGGTCAGGCCGGGTTCCTTGCCGGGCTTGGCCTGCGGGGCGGCGACTGGCTCTGGCCCGTCGCGGTTCCGCCGCTGGCGGCGCTGGTGGCGCTGGTGGCAACCCGCATCGCCGCGTTCCGGCGGCTGAGAGAGGTGCAATGAGGCTAGTGCTGCAATACGCGCTGTCGCTGGTCTTCATCGTCCAGATGTACCTGGCGATGCTGGTCCTGGCGATCTGGTGGACGCCGCGCGTGCTGATGCGGCGCGACGCGGCCTTTGACGCGGTCCACGCCTATTGCCGCTATGTCCGCTGGTCGGCCGCCGCCCTAGTCGGGCTGCGGTCCGAGGTGCGGGGGCCGGTGCCCGCGGGCGAGGTTCTGATCGCCGCCAAGCACCAGAGCTTCTTCGACATCATCCTCATCGTCTCGGCGGTGCCGCGGCCGAAGTTCATCATGAAGAAGGAACTGCTCTGGGCGCCGATCCTGGGCTGGTACGCGCTGCGTATCGGCTGCGTGCCGGTCGACCGCGGCAAGCGCGGGCAGGCCATCGCGCAGATGGTGGCCGACGTGAAGGCAGGTGCGGCGCAGCCCGGACAGCTGATCATCTATCCCCAGGGCACCCGTGTGGCCGCCGGGGCGACGCGGCCCTACAAGGTCGGGACGGCGGTGCTTTACGAACAGACGGGGCAGGACTGCGTGCCTGCCGCAACCAATGTGGGCGTGTTCTGGCCGCGCCACGGGATCCTGCGCCAGCCCGGCCTCGCGGTGGTCGAGTTCCTGCCGGTGATCGGGCGCGGGCTGCCGCAGGCCGAGTTCATGGCCCGGATCGAGGCCGAGATCGAGGGCGCGTCGAACCGCCTGATGGCCGAGGCCGGTTTCAGGATGCCGCCGGCGGGGTGATCGCCCGGTCGCTCGCCCGCGCCGCCTCAGGCGAATTTCAGTGCGGCGATGCCGAGAATGATCAGCGCGATGCCCGCGATCCGCAGGGCCGAGACCGGCTCTGCAAACAGCATGACCGCAAGGACCGCAGTCGAGACGGCACCGATCCCGACCCAGACGGCATAGGCCGTGCCGACCGGCAGCGATTTCATCGCCAGCGACAGCACCCAGAAGCTGAGCGTCGCCCCGGCCAGCGTCAGGACGCTGGGCCAGAGCCGCGTGAAGCCTTCGGAGTATTTCAGCCCGATCGCCCAGCCTGCCTCCAGCAGCCCCGCGATCAGGACGAGAAGCCAGGGGTTCACGCAGCCAGGCCCTTCGACCCCATGTCGAGGAACTTCTGCCGGCGCGCTTTGACGATCTCGGCCGGCTTCTTGCCGGACAGGCCCTTGAGCAGGTCCTCGATCGTCTTGCCGACGGCGTCGATGGTGATCTCGCGGTCACGCTGTGCGCCGCCGAGCGGTTCCTTGATGATCTCGTCGATCACGCCGAGCTTCAGCAGGTCCTGCGCGGTCAGGCGCAGCGCCGCGGCCGCCTCGCGCATCTTCTCGGCATCCTTCCACAGGATCGAGGCGCAGCCTTCCGGGCTGATGACCGAATAGATCGAATGTTCCAGCATCGCGACGCGGTCGGCGGTGGCAAAAGCGACCGCGCCGCCCGATCCGCCCTCGCCGATCACGACCGAGATCAGCGGCACGCCGATTTCCAGGCATTTCGCCGTCGAACGCGCGATCGCCTCGGACTGGCCGCGTTCCTCGGCGCCCTTGCCGGGATAGGCGCCGGGCGTGTCGATCAGCGTGATGACCGGCAGGCCGAAGCGGTGGGCGATATCCATCAGGCGGATCGCCTTGCGATAGCCCTCGGGCCTTGCCATGCCGAAGTTCCGCTCGATCCGGGTCTTGGTGTCATTGCCCTTTTCATGCCCGATCACGACGACCGGCTGGTCGCGGAACCGGGCGAGCCCGCCCATCACCGCATGGTCGTCGGCGAAGTTGCGGTCGCCCGCAAGCGTGGTGAATTCGGTGAACAGCGTGTCGATGTAGTCCTTGCAATGCGGCCGGTCGGGGTGGCGCGCGACCTGGCATTTCTGCCAGGCGTCGAGGTTGCGGTAGAGGTCGCGCAGCATGTCGGCGGCCTTGCGGTCGAGCGCGGCGGCCTCTTTCTCGACATCCATCTTCTCGTTCTGGCGGGCGAGTGCGCGCAGTTCCTCTGCCTTGCCTTCGATCTCGGCGAGGGGCTTTTCGAACTCGAGGTAATTCATCGCGCTCTCCGTGCGGGGACGGCTGAGTATATGAAGCCCGTGGCCCGGATTTGCAACCGAGCCTGCGCAGGACCGGGCGGCGGGGCCGTCCCTTTTGCTTTCAGGGCGCGTTGCGGAGGGGCTTGCAGGCCCCCGCGCAGGCGCGGCGTTCCGCTAGGGCGCCTGCCGGGCAGAGGCCTGCCAGAGCGGGCCCGCTGTCTGATAGGCCAGGGCTTCCAGCACGACGGCATTGGTATTGAGCGACAGGACGGCATTGGGCTGGCCCCCGGCCTCGTAGACCCCGGCCCAGAGACCGTCCTTGCCCGTGGCCGCGACGCCTTGCGGCCCCGCGCCTGCGCCGTCGCCGGTTCCGGCCAGCACGGCCTTGCGCACCAGTGCGCTATAGTCGGTGCCGTAAAGCGCATGCCACGCAAAGGCGGCCTTGGTCGAGACGGTCCGGTATTGCGGGAAGGCCTGGCCGAGATCGGTCAGGACCGCCCAGTCGGTGCCGTCGGACTGCACGCTGGAATAGACAAACCACGGCTCGCGGTCGAGGTGATCCTCGCTGACCATGGTGGGGATTCCGGTCTGGGAGAAGCGCGCCTCCTGGGCGCGGTAGACCTGTGCGGCCAGCAGCGCGGATTCGGCATCAAAGCCCATTTCCAGCCCGATCAGGACATAGGGCTCGCTGAGGGTCGGGCTGATCGCGCGGAAGACGGTGTGGTTGCGCAGGTCGTGCGGCACGTCGACCCCTGCCACATCGCGCCAGCCGATTGCCGCGGCTGCGGAAATCGCTGCGGCGACATCGACCCCCCACATCGCCGCGGCGCGGGCGGCATATTGTTCATAGCCAAGCCGCCCTTCCTGCGGATAGACCACCGCTTCGCCCTCGCGTGCCGCGCCGGTCAGCTCGCCCGCCGATGCCAGTGCGGCAAGGTCCCAGCGGCCGACGACGGCGCGGATGTCGTCGCCCATCTCGGGCGCGTGGCGTTCCAGGATGCGCAGTGCCAGCAGCAGCCGCGAGACGTCGATGGCCGACCAGCCGATCCCCTCGGGCACAGGCGTATTGGCATAGTCGACCATCGCCAGCGTCTCGGTATTGTAGGCCTTGTTCGGCAGCCGCCCGTCAAACAGCGGAAGCTGGCGGAGCGAGGACAGCAAAAGCCGCGTGCGCGACTGGAATTCAGCCTCTGGAATGACGCCGGTCAGCCGCGCCGAAACCAGCGCCAGCAGGTGCGAGGCCTGATCCCACATCGTGGTCGACGGATAGGCCGCGGTGCTGTCGGCCAGTCCGGTTCCGGGCCGGACATTGACGCGGAAATAGGACCACGCCTCTTGCGCGGCGGCGATTTCCGCTGCGTCGAGCGGGGCGGGCGCGCGCAAGGGCTGCGGCGCGACTGCCGAAGCCTCGATCCGGTCTAGACCGCGGGCGGGCAGAAAGCCGATGCCGTCGCGCAGGATGGCAAAGCCTGCGGCAAGGCACAGGCCGCCAAGGAACAGAAGGCTCGGCCCAAGGGCGGTTGCCGGAGAGGGTCTGGCGGTCATCTGGGCGCTCCGATCAGGGCGGTGTGGGAGGGAGTTGTAGGGGCCCGGCGGGGGTGGGGCCC
>JBJOQI010000270.1:0-3112 GCA_046050045.1 Pseudomonadota bacterium
TGATGATGTTGCCCTCGAAGAACTGCCCGATGGCGAAGATGCCCGCGACGATCCCGATCTGCACCCAGTCGCCCCAGAACTGGAACAGCGCCAGCCCGATGGCCAGCGAGCCGCCCACCAGCGAGCCGACATAGGGGATGAAGGTGATCAGCCCGGCAATCGCGCCCACCACCAGCCCGAACTGCAGCCCCGCCACCATCAGCGCCACCGCATAGAAGGTGCCGAGGATCAGGCAGACCGAGACCTGCCCGCGCACGAAGCCCGCAAGCACCCGGTCGATGTCGCGGCCGATCTGGCGGATCACCGGCGCATGGTCGCGCGGCAGCCAGCTGTCGATCCGCGCGATCATCGGGTCCCAGTCCAGAAGCAGGTAGAAGGCCACGACCGGCACCACGACGATGAACACCACCGCATTGATGACCGAGCGCGCCGAGCTCAGCAGCCCGCTGACCAGCTCGGCCCCGCGCGACTGGATGGTGCGGCCCAGCGCATTCAGCGTGTCGCGCACCGTGCTTTCGGCATCCATCAGGTCGGGGAACTTGGTGGTCAGGAAACCCTGCAGCTCGGCGATGATCGCGGGGGCCGAGTTCACCAGCTGCGTCGCCTGCCGCACAAGCATCGGGATGACGAGAAGCGCGAGCAGCACGAAGACCAGAAGCGCGATCACCGATATCAGCGAGGTCGCGGCCGTCCGGCTCAGCCCCATCCGCTCCAGCCGGTCGGCCACGGGGTCGAGGAAATAGGCAATCGCCCCGCCGACGAGGAAGGGCAGCATCACGCTGCCAAGCCCCCAGAGAAGCACAAAGAACACCGCCGCCGCGATGCCCCAGTAAAGTGCCTGCTGCCTGACCGGAAGCGCCATGCCCGTTCCCCCGTTCGCTTCCCCCTACTTGGACGAAGCGCGCCCCCCGCGCAAGCGGCGGAAACCTGCTGTCAGCATCCGCTTACGGGCCGGGGCCTAAACGATCCGGCAATCGACCCGGGGCCGCCGCCCCGTCATCTCGGGCCTGCCGCGGCACCTCCCGCCCCGGACGGCCACCGGCGACCGCATCGCCGCCGAAAGGTAACATCATGATCCGCAAGCTTATCCTCGCCCTCGCCCTTGTCGCCCCCGTGGCGGCCGTCGCCATGCCCAAGGTGGGCGATGTCGTCGGCACCAACCCCGAAGAGGCCAAGGCCGCGATCGAGAAGGCCGGCTGCGCCGTCGACGAATTCGAGGCCGAGGACGGCAAGATCGAGGCCAAGTGCAAGGATGCCGAGACCGGCAAGGACATGGAGGTCTACATCGACCCCAAGACCGGTGCCGTGACCGACATCAAGGCCGGCGACTGACATGGCGGGCCAGCACAGGCCCGCGTCGGAAGGGCCGCCGGATCCATGGGATCCGGTGGTCCGCCTGACGCACTGGGTCATCGCCCTTGCCGTCATCCTGAACGGCCTTGTCACCCGCGGCGGCAGTTCGTTTCACGTCGCCATCGGCTGGACGGCGGCGGCCCTGCTGATCCTGCGCCTCGTCTGGGGCCTGATCGGAACGCCCGAGGCGCGGTTTTCGGCCTTTCCGCCCGCGCCTGTCGCGGCGCTCGGCCACCTGCGCGCCGTTCTGGGCGGGCGGCCGCGTGTCCATTCGTCGCATAACCCGGCAGGGGCGCTGATGATCTACCTGCTCTGGGCCAGCCTTGCCACGGTCATCGCGACCGGCCTGACCATGACGCAGGCCAGCCCGATGACGCTCTACCGGCAGGAACAGGCCGTTGCGGCGGGCGACTGGTCGGCACTGGTTGCCGAAGGCGACGGCGCAGGCGATGATGGCACGGGCGAGGACAAGGACACGATGCATCTGGTCGAGGACATCCACGGCACGGCAGCCAACCTGATGCTGATCCTGGCGCTGATCCATGTCGCGGGGGTCGCCGTCGAAAGCATGGCGCTGGGCCGCAACCTTGTCCGGCCGATGGTCAGGGCCACACGCCGCGGCGGGCGGGGCCGGGGATGAAGGCAGGCAGCACAACCGCAGCGCGACGGCGGCTTCCGGCCGCCCTCGCGGCCTTTCTGGCCGTCCAGTCGGTGGCGGCCTTCTTCTTCATGGGCGATGTCGTGTCCGACCTGATCGACGACCCGACCGAGGTGCACGGCATCTTCGAGGCGCTGGTGACCCTGGCGCTGATCCTCGGCGTGGTCTTCGGCGCCCGCGCGCTGCGCGCCACGATGGAGCACATGCGCGCCCAGGACGCCACCATCGCCGCCGCCTCGGGCGCGCTGGCCGAAGTCATCGCGGCCCAGTTCGAGGCCTGGGGCCTGACACCGGCCGAGCGTGACGTGGGGATGCTGGCGCTGAAGGGCCTCGACGTGGCCGAGATCGCCACCTTGCGCGGTGCGGCGCAGGGCACCGTCCGCGCCCAGCTGGCCCGCATCTACGCCAAGGCCGGCGTCCCCGGCCGCCCCCAGTTCGCGGCCTTCTTCGTCGAGGATCTGCTGGGCGAGGGCCTGTAGGGCGGTGTTCACCCCGCCTATCGCCCGCAGGCTGCGTGCGCGCACCGAACGTGCAACGGTCCCCGTAGGATGGGTGCTCGCACCCATGATCGTCCCGCCATCACTCGCCGCCTCACTCCCCCTCTTCGGCCTCCACCGGCACCGGCGGCGGCTCATACCCCTCGGGATCGGCCTGCCACTTTCGCCATTCTTCCTCGAACTCTCCCCAACCCAACTCCCGCTCTGGCCAATGCTCCGGCCATCCCTGCTCTCCGGGCTTCACCCCGCCCGGCAGGATCACCGACCCATCACCGAACATTGACAAGATTTGATCGGGTGAAAGTGATACGTTTTGCCAATCCACACTCCTGACCGACGCACCTCGAAGAGTAGCGTCGGTCAGGAGTGTGCGGTCATCCAGCCGCGCCCCGGAGAGGTCCGCCCCCTCCAGCCGCGCCCAGGAGAGGACCGCCCCCTCCAGCCGCGCCCCGGCGAGGACCGCCCCCTCCAGCCGCGCCTGCCAGAGGTCCGCCCCCTCCAGCCGCGCCCCGGCGAGGACCGCCCCCTCCAGCCGCGCCCAGGAGAGGTCCGCCCCCTCCAGCCGCGCCCCGGAGAGGTCCGCCCCCTCCAGCCGCGCCTCGGA
>JBJOQI010000271.1:0-17343 GCA_046050045.1 Pseudomonadota bacterium
TGGCAAGGATTTTCTGGACGATCTTCGTCGTGCGCATTGCGGCCTTCTCCCTTCGCACCAAACCGTGTCGCCACCGCTCTAGAAGGCCGGGACGGGCCGCGCAACCGTGTTAGCGCACGCAAGGTGCTTCGGAATTGCCTTTTGCCCGATTCTCGCGCCATCTGTCGCGGCGCGCGGGCGGCCGGGGCGGCGCGTGGCCGCAGGGTCCAAGCTTTGCTAGACTTGCGGGCGAGTTGGCGGTAACTAACGCCCCGTTAGCGCTAACGGGCATGGCCCTGCGCCCAGCGGAAGAGAGGCTACGTCATGGTTTCGCGCGTCATTCCCGTCGAACCCTTTGATCTTGTCGTGTTCGGCGGCACCGGCGATCTTGCACGGCGCAAGATCCTGCCGGGCCTCTACCGGCGCTTCCTTGCAGGCCAGATGCCGGAAAACGCGCGCATCATCGGGGCCGCTCGGGCCGAGCTTGACGACGCGGGCTTCCGCGCCCAGGCCGAGGCCGCGATCACCGAATTCGTCGACGCGGGCAAGCGCGAAGCCGGGGCCATCGCCAAGTTCCTGGCCCAGCTGCACTATGTCCCGATCGACGCCACGGGCGAGGGCGGCTGGGACAAGCTGCGCGGGCTGGTGCGCAAGGATGTCGTGTCTGCCTTCTACTTCTCGGTTGCGCCGTCGCTGTTCGGGGCGCTGGCCGAACGGCTGCACAAGCACGGAATCGCCAGCAAGGACAGCCGGATCGTGGTGGAAAAGCCCTTCGGGCGCGACCTTGCCTCGGCCTGCGACCTGAACGCGGTGCTGGCCAGCCATTTCGACGAACGCCAGATCTACCGGATCGACCATTACCTGGGCAAGGAAACCGTCCAGAACCTGATGGCGGTGCGGTTCGCCAACATCCTGTTCGAGCCCCTGTGGAACGCGCGCCATGTGGACCATGTGCAGATCACGGTGGCTGAAACGGTGGGCGTGGGCGGGCGCGGGGCCTATTACGACAAGTCGGGCGCGATGCGGGACATGGTGCAGAACCACCTGATGCAGCTTCTGTGCCTGATCGCGATGGAGCCGCCCTACAAGTTCGACCCGAATGCCGTGCGTGACGAGAAGCTCAAGGTGATCCGCGCGCTCGACCCCGTCCCGCCCGAGGACATCGTGCGCGGCCAGTATCGCGGCGCGAAGTCGAAGGACGGCACGGTTGCCGCCTCATACATCGAGGATTCGGAAAACCCCGACAGCCGCACCGAGAGCTACATCGCGATGAAGGTGAACATCGCGAACTGGCGCTGGAAGGGCACGCCCTTCTACCTGCGCACCGGCAAGAAGCTGAAGGCGCGGACGTCCGAGATCGCCATCGTGTTCAAGGAACCGCCGCATTCCATCTTCGGCGAGGAAGAGGGCTGGCGCGAAAACGTCCTGACGATCCGGCTGCAGCCGAACGAGGGCATGAACCTGACGGTGATGATCAAGGAACCCGGCCCGGGCGGGATGCGCCTGACCGAGGTGCCGCTCGACATGTCCTTCGCGGATGCGCTGGGCGAACAGGGGGCCGACATCCCCGACGCCTACGAGCGGCTGATCATGGACGTGATCCGCGGCAACCAGACGTTGTTCATGCGCGGCGACGAGGTCGAGGCCGCCTGGGCCTGGGCCGACCCGATCATCCGCGGCTGGGAGACGCGCGGAGACAAGCCGAAGCAGTACGATCAGGGTTCCTCGGGGCCCGAGGATGCGCTTATGCTCCTGCACCGCGACGGGCGGAGGTGGCGGGAGATCAAGGAATGAACTTCGTCGAGTATCCGGACCGGGAACTGATGATGTTTTCGCTGGCCGACAAGCTGGCGAGCGACCTGAATCTGGCGCTGCGCCAGAATGACCGTGTGTCGCTGTCGGTGCCGGGGGGCACGACGCCGGGGCCGGTGTTCGACGTGCTGTCGGGCGTGAAGCTGGAATGGAACCGGGTGACCGTCTTTCTCAACGACGAACGCTGGGTGCCCGAGACGTCCGACCGCTCGAACGGGCGGCTCTTGCGGGGGCGGCTGCTGAAGGGCGAAGCATCGGCGGCGACCTTCGTGCCGCTCTACGTCGATACGCCAGAGCCCGAGATCGCGCTCGACACTTTGGCGGCGGCGGTCAGCCCGCATCTGCCGATCTCGGTCCTGCTGCTGGGCATGGGGGCCGACATGCATACCGCCTCGATCTTTCCCGGCGCCGACCGGCTGGCCGATGCGCTGGCACCGGATGCGCCGATCCTGATGCCGATGCGCGCCCCTGGCGCGCCCGAGCCGCGCGTGACGCTGACGGCGCGGGTGCTGGCCGACGCCATGGCCATCCACATCCTGATCACGGGCAATGAGAAGCGCGAGGCGCTGGAACGCGCGCAGCGCCTGCCCGTGGAAGAGGCGCCGGTGCGCGCCGTCCTTGCCAACGCCACGGTCCACTGGGCCGCCTGACCCCTGCCATCCGGAGCCTGACATGAGCCTTTGGGACGACCTGAAGCATCACCACGCCAGCGTGAAGGATCGCGCGATCCTGTCGCTTTTTGCCGGCGGCAACCGGGCGAAAGCCTTTTCGGCGCGCTCGGGCGACATGCTCTTCGACTATTCCAAGACGAACATCGACACCCATGCCCGCGACCTGCTGATCCGGCTGGCCGAGGCCGCGGGCGTAGCGGGCAAGCGCGAGGCGATGTTTGGCGGCGCGAAGATCAACGAGACCGAAGGCCGCGCTGTGCTGCACACGGCGCTGCGGAACCTGTCGGGGTCGGTGACGGTCGATGGCCGCGACCAGATGCCCGCCGTGCGCGCGACGCACGAAAGGATGAAGGCCTTTGCCCGCGACCTGCGCGAGGGGCGCTTCAAGGGGCAGGGCGGTCCGATCACGGATGTCGTCAACATCGGCATCGGCGGGTCCGACCTCGGGCCCGCGATGGCGGCGATCGCGCTGTCGCCCTATGCCGACGGGCCGCGCACGCATTTCGTGTCGAACGTCGATGGCGCGCATGTGCATGACGTGCTGGCGGCGCTGAACCCGGAAACGACGCTGGTGGTCGTGGCGTCCAAGACCTTCACCACCATCGAGACGATGACCAATGCCGACACCGCCAAGGCCTGGATGGCCAAGGCGGTGCGCAACCCCGGCGCGCAGTTCGCGGCGGTGTCCACGGCAAGTGACAAGACCGCCGCCTATGGCATTGATCCGGCGCGAGTTTTCGGCTTCGAGGACTGGGTCGGCGGGCGCTATTCGATGTGGGGGCCGATCGGCCTTGCGCTGATGCTGGCCATTGGCCCCGAGAACTTCGAGATGTTCCTCGGCGGCGGCGCGGCGATGGACGCGCATTTCCGCGAGGCGCCGTTCGCCGAGAACCTGCCCGTCATGCTGGCGCTGGTCGGGATCTGGCACAACCAGATCTGCGGCCACGCCACCCGCGCGGTGCTGCCCTACGACCAGCGCCTGTCGCGCCTGCCCGCCTACCTTCAGCAGCTGGAGATGGAGAGCAACGGCAAGCGCGTCGGCATGGACGGCAAGGACCTGCCCTATCACTCCGGCCCAGTGGTCTGGGGCGAGCCGGGCACCAACGGCCAGCATGCCTTCTACCAGCTGATCCATCAGGGCACCCGCGTCGTGCCCTGCGAGTTCCTGCTGGCGGCGGAGGGTCACGAGCCCGACCTTGCCCACCAGCACCGCCTTCTGATGGCCAACTGCCTGGCCCAATCCGAGGCGCTGCTGCGCGGCCGGTCGCTGGACGAGGCGACCGCGATCATGGCGAAGAAGGGCCTGACCGGGGCCGAGCTTGACCGGCAGGCCCGCCACCGGGTCTTTCCGGGCAACCGTCCGTCGACCACGCTGATCTACCCGCGCCTGACGCCCTATGCGCTGGGCCAGATCATCGCGCTCTACGAACACCGCGTGTTCGTCGAGGGCGTGATCCTCGGCATCAACTCTTATGACCAGTGGGGGGTGGAGTTGGGCAAGGAACTGGCGCTGGCGCTGGCCCCGGTGATCGAGGGCGCGGACAAGGGCGAGGGCAAGGACGGATCGACCCTCATGCTGGTCGACTACATCCGGTCGCGCGCCGGCTGAACCCGGCGGGGGCTGCCTGCCCCTGCACCCCCGAGAGTAGTTCCGGACCGAAAGTCGGACGGGCTTGCCCCTGCCTTTCCGGCGGATAGTGTCAGGGCATGACCTTCGATGCCCGCCTGACCCGCTGCCCCATTCCCTTCGACGCCGACCGCGCCACGGACGCGCGCGCGGCCGTTCCCGGCCTGTCCGGGACACTGTCGGACCTTGTGGCGGGGGCGGCGGGGTGCAGCCCCTATCTTGCCGCGCTGATCGGGCGCGAGGCGCAGTGGATCGCGCGCGCGCTGGCCGGGTCGCCCGAAGAGGCACTGGAAGATGCGTTGGCGGGGCTGCCCGAGCTCGGCAGCGAGGGGCTTGCCCCGGCCTTGCGGCAGGCCAAGCGGCGCGTGGCGCTGCTGGCGGGGCTGGCCGACCTTGGCGGGGTCTGGCGGCTGGAAGAGGTGACGGGCGCGCTGACGCGGCTGGCTGACACGGCGGTCGACCTGGGGTTGAAGGCGCTGGTCGCCGACGAGATCCGGCGCGGGCGGCTGCCCGGTGCCGCAGCGGATGACGCAGCAGCCGCGGGCGGAATGTTCGCGCTGGCCATGGGCAAGATGGGGGCAGGCGAGCTCAACTATTCCTCGGACATTGACCTGATCCTGCTCTTCGACGAGACGCGGTTCGACCCGGACGATGTGGCCGAGGCGCGGGCGTCCTTCATCAAGGTCGGGCGGCGGTTGACCGCGCTCTTGGCCGACCAGACCGAGGGGGGCTATGTCTTTCGCACCGACCTGCGGCTGCGCCCCGATGCCTCGGTCACGCCGGTCTGCATCTCGATGGCCGCGGCCGAGCAGTATTACGAGGCGCAGGGCCGCACCTGGGAACGCGCGGCCTACATCAAGGCGCGCCCCTGCGGAGGCGACATCGCGGCGGGCGCGCGGTTCCTGAACACGCTCACGCCCTTCGTCTGGCGCAAGCACCTCGATTTCGTGGCGATCCGGGATGCCCATGACATGCGGTTGCGCATCCGCGACCACAAGGGCCTGCACGGGCCGGTGGTGCTGGAGGGGCACGACCTGAAGCTGGGGCAGGGCGGCATCCGCGAGATCGAGTTCTTCACCCAGACGCGGCAGCTGATCGCGGGCGGGCGCGACCGCGACCTGCGGCTCAGGGGCACCGTTCCGGGGCTGGCGGCGCTGGCCGCCAAGGGCTGGGTGCCGCCCGATGTGGCCGGGGCGCTGACCGAGGAATACCGGGCGCACCGCGAGGTGGAGCACCGGGTGCAGATGGTTAACGATGCCCAGACCCATGCCCTGCCCGCGACGCCCGAAGGCTGGGACCGGATCGCGCGGATGATGGGCGAGGGCGATACCGAGGCGCTGCGGCGAGCGATCCGGGCGCGGATCGACCGGGTGGCGGAGCTGACCGAGGGCTTCTTTGCCCCCGGCGAGGCGCTGGCAGCGCCCGAGGTCCGCCCCGAGGTGCAGGCCGTGGTCGATGGCTGGCGCGCCTATCCGGCGCTGCGCTCGGAACGCGCGGTCGCGATCTTCAAGCGGTTGCAACCCGAGATCATCGAGCGGCTGGAACGCGCCGCGAGCCCGGACGAGGCCTTGCGGCAATTCGACGGGTTTCTCAAGGGCTTGCCGGCGGGTGTTCAACTGTTTTCGCTGTTCGAGGCGAACCCGGTGCTGATCGACCTGATCGTCGATGTCTGTTCCACCGCGCCGGGACTGGCTGCCTATCTCTCGCGCAATGCCGGTGTGCTCGATGCCGTGATCGGGGGCGATTTCTTCACCCCCTGGCCGGGGCCCGCGGCGCTGGCGCAGAGCTTGGCGGCGCGGCTGGCCGAGGTGCCGGATTATGAGCGCAAGCTTGATGCCGCGCGGGTCTGGGCCAAGGAGTGGCATTTCCGCGTGGGCGTGCACCACCTGCGCGGGCTGATCGACGCGGGCACGGCGGGGCGAGAGTATGCCGACCTCGCGGGTGCGGTGATCGCGGCGCTCTGGGGGCCCTGCCGGGAGGAGTTCCGCCGCAAGCATGGCGATTGCCCGGGCGGCGGGGCGGTGGTGGTGGGGATGGGGTCGCTCGGGGCCGAGCGGCTGAATGCGGCCTCGGACCTCGACCTGATCGTGATCTACGACGCCGAGGGCGACGTGATGTCGGACGGGCCAAGGCCGCTAGCCGCGCGGACCTATTTTGCACGGCTGACGCAGGCCTTCGTCACGGCGCTGACCGCGCCCATGCCGCAGGGGCGCCTCTACGAGGTGGACATGCGGCTTCGTCCCTCCGGGCGGCAGGGTCCGGTGGCCGTATCGCTGGCGGGGTTCCGCAGCTACCAGATGGACGAGGCCTGGACCTGGGAGCACCTCGCGCTGACACGGGCGCGGGTGATCGCGGGGGATGAAGGCCTGGCCGGCGCGGTCGAGGCCGCACGGCGCGAGGTGCTGGCAGCCAAGGCGGGCGGGGCGCAGGTTCTGCCCGACACGGCCGACATGCGCCGGCGCATCTTTGCGGCCAAGGCCCCGGACGGCGCCTGGGAGGCCAAGATCGGCCCGGGCCGCTTGCAGGACATCGAACTGTTTGCGCAGTCCTGTGCCCTGCGCGCCGCGGACCCCGCGCGGCGGGTCGAGGCGCAGATGCGCGCGGGCGTGAAGGCCGGGCTTCTGGACAGGTCCGACGAAGAGGCGCTGCTCGAGGCCTACCGCTTTCTCTGGCGGCTCCAGGCCGGGGGGCGGCTGCTGACGGACCGTCCGCTCGACATGGACACCGTGGGCGAGGGGGCGCGCGCCTTCCTGCTGCGCGAGACGGATTGCGCCGACACGGCTTCGCTTGCCGCGCGGCTGACGTCGCTGACAGACCGGACAGCGTCGATTCTGGCGCGCTACTTTGGCGTGGAACAGCCGGACGGCTCGTAATGCCCCGGAGGGAGAATGTGATGGACCTGAGCGACGCCGACCCCAAGGGCCTTGTGCGCGAAAGCTATGCGATCGAGGGGATCACGGCCCCGGAATGCCGGTCGATCTTTCTCGACTGGGCGCTGAGCCTGAAGGCCGGGATCGAGACGCATCCGGCAATCCGTGCGCTGCTTGAGCACTACGGGCCGGGGCGCGAGGGCCATCCGATGACCGGGGTGATGCAGGCCGCGCTGGCCGCGCCCGAGACACCACGGCGGCGCGGCGGGCGGGCGGCGCGGGTCGGCGGCTAACGGGCGGCGGCCTGAAGGGCGGCAAGGTCGAGCTTGTTCATCCCCATCATCGCCTGAACCACCCGCCCGGCGACGGGGCCGCCCTTCAGGATCGTATCGACCATCCAACGCGGGATGATCTGCCAGGACAGGCCCCAGCGGTCCTTGCACCAGCCGCATCGGCCTTCCGACCCGCCGTCCGCGGTCAGCTCCGACCACAGCCGGTCAATCTCGGCCTGGCTGTCCACCAGAACCGAGATCGAGACCGCCTCGGACAGCCGGTACATCGGTCCACCATTCATCGCCTGATAGCGCTGGCCCTGAAGCTCGAACTCGACCATGAAGGCCTTGCCGGTCGGACCGTCGGGGCCCATCTGCCGGGCGACCGACAGGATCCGCGCCTCGGGAAAAAGCGAGACGTAGAAGGTCGCGGCCTCTTCGGCCTGATCGTCAAACCACAGGTGCGTTGAGACGGAGGGGTCGGGCATGTCGGGTCTCGCCTGTCCTGGCAATGCCCTGATTCGCGGCCGCGCGCGGCGCTACCGGGCCGACCCCAGTCTACCACCGGAAAACTGGTGCCGTCAGCCCGACAAACAGGCCCGGTTCCCTGCCGGTGTTTACTTTGCGTCAACACTCACGACTGAAAGTCGGGCAACCACAACTTCGCCCGATTTCAACGCGATGGAAATCACGTGTTCCTTACGAGTGCTGCCATGTCCTCTCTTACCAAATCGGCTCTCAGGCTGTTTGCCTGCTTCTTCTCCCTCGCCATGATTGCCCTGACCCTGTCGGGTGAAACGCTTGCCGCGCATCCGGTCGTCTTCACCACGCTGGCGCTGACGGCCTTCGGCCTCTCGGTGCACCTGTCGCTCCGCCACGCGGTGGGCGAGGTCAACGACGGCCTCGTGGCCCGTGTGCTGCTGCTCGGGCGCGACCGCGCCGCCTTCGTGCGCAGCGCGGCCTGTATCGGCCTTCTGGTCGTGATGGCTGCCGTGCTTGCCCCGTCGGCAGCCGTATCCGGCCACTCGTACTGGTCGCTTCTGCCGCTGGTTGCGGTCGTCGCGGCAATCCTTGCCGCAATGGCCTATGCCGTCCACCTGTTCACCGCCGATGCCGAACGCGCGCTGCACCAGCTTCGCCAGCGTAACGAGGCCTATCTCGGCAGTGCCGCCGCCTCGCGCGCCAGTGCCTCGATCCCGGCCCAGTCGCCGCTGACCATCTTGCCCTTCGGCGCGACCCAGCTGCCGCCGACGCAGACGGTGTTCGGCAGCCCGAGGTAATCAGGCGCGTTCTGCAGCGACACGCCGCCGGTCGGGCAGAACTTCACCTGCGGGATCGGCTGGCCGATCGCCTTCAGCGCCGGAGCCCCGCCGTTCGCCTCGGCGGGGAAGAACTTCTGCAGCGTGAAGCCCTTCTCCAGCAGGATCATCACCTCGGTCGCGGTCGCGGCGCCGGGAAGAAGCGGCAGGTCTTCGTCCTCGCAGGCCTTGATCAGCCGGTCGGTCGCGCCGGGGCTGACGCCGAACTTTGCGCCCGCTGCCTTGGCGGCCTTGACGTCGGCTGGCGTCAGCAGGGTGCCCGCGCCGACGACACCGCCCTGAACCTCCTGCATCGCGCGGATCACGTCCAGCGCGACCGGCGTGCGCAGCGTCACCTCCAGCGCCGGCAACCCGCCCGCGACCAGCGCGCGCGCCAGCGGCACGGCATGGGCCAGATCGTCCAGCACAAGGACCGGAACCACGGGGGCAAGGCCGCAGACGCGGTGGGCCTCGATGCTCATTTCAGCGGGGGTCATGGGTCGTTCCTTTCAGCCTTGCACCGGGTGTCGGCTGCGGGAGCCTCCGGCGGGAGTATTTCGGGTCAAGATGAAAGCGCAAGGTGGATCTAGACCACCAGCGCCGCACCGGAGGTCGCGGGGCCCGCGTGGCGGCGGAAGGCCTCGAACAACTCGCGCCCGTTGCCGTAGCCATTGGCCGTCAGGTCGGCGGTGACCGGCGCGCGGCTGGCGAAATCGGGGGCAAGGCAGTTGAGCGTGCCCGCGACGGCATCGAGCCGCACCACGTCGCCGTCGCGCAGCCGCGCGATCGGGCCGCCGTCCGCCGCCTCGGGCGAGACGTGGATGGCCGCGGGCACCTTGCCCGAGGCCCCCGACATGCGCCCGTCGGTGACCAGCGCCACCCGAAGGCCGCGGTCCTGCAGGACCGAGAGCGTAGGGGTCAGCGAGTGCAGTTCCGGCATGCCGTTCGCGCGCGGTCCCTGGAAGCGGACGACGACCACGCAATCGGCGGTGAACTCGCCGCGCCTGAAGGCGTCCTTGACCTCTTGCTGGTCGTGGAAGATGCGGACCGGTGCCTCGACGACATGGCGCTCGGGCGCGACGGCCGAGACCTTGATCACGCCCTGGCCGATATTGCCGCCTAGATGCTTCAGCCCGCCCGAGGCGGCGAAGGGGTCGCCCGCGCCGCGCACGATCCTGTCGTTCAGCGAGGCGGCGGGCCCGTCTTCCCAGGTCAGCGCGCCGTCGATCAGCTTCGGCTCTTGCGCGTAGCGCGCCAGTCCGTCGCCCGCGACGGTCTTGGTGTCGGGGTGCAGCAGGCCCGCGTCCAGAAGCTCGCCGATCAGGAACCCGATGCCGCCCGCGGCATGGAAATGGTTCACGTCGGCCAGGCCGTTCGGATAGACCTTGGCCATCAGCGGCACGGCGTCCGAGATGGCGGCAAAGTCGTCAAGTTCCAGAAGCACGCCCGCCGCCCGCGCCATCGCAGGCAGGTGCAGGACCAGGTTCGTCGACCCGCCCGTGGCCATCAGGCCGACGATGCCGTTCACGAAGGCGCGTTCGTCGAGGATCTCGCCCGCCGGGCGGTAGTCGTTGCCGAGGGCGGTGATCGCCGCCGCGCGTTCGACGGCCGCCGCGGTCAGCGCCTCGCGCAGGGGGGTGCCGGGGTTCACGAAGGCCGCGCCGGGCAGGTGCAGGCCCATGAATTCCATCAGCATCTGGTTGGTGTTTGCCGTGCCGTAGAAGGTGCAGGTGCCGGGGCCGTGGTAGGCCGCCATCTCGGCCGCCATCAACTCGGCCCGCGTGGCGTCGCCCGTGGCAAAGGCGTTGCGGACCTTGGATTTCTCGTCGTTCGGAATGCCGCTGGTCATCGGGCCGGCGGGCACGAAGACCGCGGGCACATGGCCGAAGGTCGCCGCGGCCATGACAAGGCCCGGCACGATCTTGTCGCAGACGCCGAGGTAGAGCGAGGCGTCGAAGACATTGTGGCTCATCGCCACGCCAGCGGCGAGCGCGATGACATCGCGGGAAAACAGCGACATCTCCATCCCCGACTGGCCCTGCGTCACGCCATCGCACATGGCAGGCACGCCGCCCGCGACCTGTGCGGTGGCACCGGCCTTGCGCGCGGCGGCGCGGATCAGGTCGGGGTAGCGTTCATAGGGCTGGTGGGCCGAGAGCATGTCGTTGTAGGCGGTCACGATCCCGATGTTCGGGGCGCGGTCGGCCAGAAGGGCAGGCTGGTCCGGCCCCGCGACCGCATAGGCATGGGCCTGGTTCGAGCAGGACAGGTGCGCGCGGGCCGGTCCGGCCTCGCCCGCGCGGCGGATGCGGGCAAGGTAAGCCGTCCGGCTTTCGGCCGAGCGCGCGCGGATCCGGTCGGTGACGGCGGCAATGGCGGGATGCAGGGACATGGGGCCTCCGGGGTCTGGCGCGCGGGCTGAAATGGGTCGCGGGGCGCGCATAACATATCCTGTTAGCGCTAACAACAGGCGATCGGGGCAGGGACCTTGCGCATTTCGACGCAGGGAAAGACTAGGGCCGACGGGGCAGGGCTGGCAAGCCTGCCCTTCCGGTCGGGGGCCAAAGGCCGTATGGGAGGGCGGACCTGCGCGAGAGGAGCCAGACCGATGAACGACCACGTGCTGCCTGTCGTGCGGATGCGGCCCAAGGCCGAGGCGCGGGCGATCCGGCACGGCTTTCCCTGGGTCTATGCCGACGAGCTGGTGCTCGACCGCCGCACGATGGCGATTGCGCCGGGGTCGATGGCAGTGCTGGAGGATGCCGAGCGGCGCCCCCTGGCGCTGGTGACGGTGAACCCCAAGTCGAAGATCACCGCCCGGGTGATGGACCGCGATCCGGGTGCGGTGGTGGACCGCGACTGGCTGGCCGCGCGGATCACGCGGGCGCTGGCACTGCGCGAGCGGCTTTACGACGCGCCCTTCTACCGGCTGGCCCATGCCGAGGCCGATGGCCTGCCGGGCGTGGTGATCGACCGCTTCGGCGATACCGCGGTGATCCAGCCCAACGCGGCCTGGGCCGAGGCGATGATCGGCGACCTGTCGGCGGCACTGGCGGCGGTGACGGGGGTGGCGCACATCGTGAAGAACGGCACCGGCCGGTCGCGGGGGCTGGAGGGGCTGGCCGAGGAAACGGTCGTCCTCCAGGGCAAGGTCGAAGGGCCGGTCGCCGTGCGGATGAACGGCGCGACCTACATGGCCGATGTCATGGGCGGGCAGAAGACGGGCCTGTTCTTCGACCAGCGCGACAACCACGGCTTTGCGGCGCGTCTGGCAAAGGGCGCGCGGGTGCTGGATGTGTTCTCGCATGTCGGCGGCTTCGGGCTGGCGGCGCTGGCGGCGGGGGCTGCCAGCGCGCTGGCGGTCGACGGATCGGCGGCGGCGCTGGACCTGGCCACGCAGGGGGCGGCGGCAGGGGCCATGGCCGACCGCTTCGCCACCCGGCAAGGCGATGCCTTCGACGTGATGGAGGCGCTGGCGGCCGAGGGCGCGCAGTTCGATCTGGTGATCTGCGACCCGCCGGCCTTCGCGCCCGCGAAGCCTGCGCTCGAGGCGGGCCTGCGTGCCTATGAACGGGTCGCGCGCCTGGCCGCACCGCTGGTGGCACCGGGGGGTTATCTGGCCTTGTGCTCCTGCTCGCACGCGGCGGACCTGACGGCCTTCCGCAATGCCTCGGCCCGCGGCATCGGGCGGGGCGGGCGGCGGATGCAGCTGATCCATACGGGCTTTGCGGGGCCGGATCATCCGATGCTGCCGCAACTTGCCGAAAGCGCCTATCTCAAGGCGCTGTTCTTCCGGCTGGACGGCTGATGAAGGCGGTCCTCGACGCCTGCGTGCTTTACCCCACCGTCCTGCGCGAGATCCTGCTGGGTGTCGCGGCGACCGGGCTTTACACCCCCCTCTGGTCGCCCCGCATCCTCGAGGAATGGGCGCGCGCGACCCGCAAGCTCGGCCCCGGAGAAGAGGCCTATGCGCGGGGCGAGGTGGTGGCGGTGACGGCGGCCTTTCCCAAGGCGTCGGTCGAGCCGGATGCCGGGTTGCTCCGCCGCCTGCACCTGCCCGACGAGGATGACATCCATGTTCTGGCGGCGGCGGTCACCAGCGGGGCGGATTGCATTGTGACCTTCAACGCCGCCGACTTCCCGCGCCACATCCTTGCCGCCGAGGGGCTGGAACGGCGCGACCCCGACGGGTTTCTCTGGCAGCTCTGGTCGGAAGACGCAGGCAAGGTGGGGGCAGTGGTCGAACGGGTCCGG
This sequence comes from Pseudomonadota bacterium, assembly GCA_046050045.1. GTDB lineage: Bacteria > Pseudomonadota > Alphaproteobacteria > Rhodobacterales > Rhodobacteraceae > JAOADN01. The sequence goes on from JBJOQI010000271.1 coordinate 12,784, forward strand.
CAAAAGGCCGAAACCCTGTCGGGCGAAGCGCAGCCTTTGCGCCCGCTCCTCAAGCGCACAAAGCTGCCGCGCCTGGCCAAGGCGATCGAGGCCGGGGCCGCGCGCCATCACGGCGCTTGACCCCGGGGCGATTCCCGTCTGACAGTCAGGCCATCGGGCGTACGGCCCTGACGGCACGCAGGGCCGGGCAAGACCCGAACCCTGAAACTCGTGCCGACAGGGAGAGACAAGATGCGCGTCGTCACCGTTCTGGGGCCGTCCCAATCCGGAAAAACCGAATTGGTGAAGCATCTTGCCGCGCTCGATGGCGGTCAGCCCCCCAAGACCGAACAGGCCGGCCACCTCGCGCTGACGCGCTTTGCCTTCATGGGCGAACCCTGGGTCGCGATTGACGTGGCCGGTGGCCCGGAATTCGCCCGCATGACGGGCGCGGCCCTTCTGGCCTCTGACGCGGCGGTGCTGGTCGTGCCGCCCGACCCGGACGAGGCGGTGCTGGCCGCGCCTTACCTGCGTGCACTTCAGGACGCCGGCACGCCCACCTTTCTCTTCGTCAACCGGATGGACGCGCCCAAGGGCCGGGTCCGCGACATCGTGGCCGCCCTGCAGGCCTACAGCGACCACACGATCGTCCTGCGCCAGATCCCGATCCGCGAAGGCGGGCAGGTCGTCGGTGCGGTCGACCTGATCTCGGAACGCGCCTGGCGCTACCGCGAGGGGCAGCCCTCGGTGCTTGTCCAGATGCCCAAGGACGTCGAGGACCGCGAACACGAGGCGCGGGCCGAACTGCTGGAACACATGTCGGACTATGACGACGACCTGCTGGCGGAACTGATCGAGGATCACGTCCCGGCCTCGGGCGCGCTCTTCACCATCGCGCGGCGCGAGACCGAAAGCGGCGTGCTGATCCCCGCCTTCCTCGGCGCGGCCAGCCACATGAACGGCGTCACCCGGCTGATGAAGGCGCTGCGGCACGAGGCCCCCAAGGTCGAGGCCCTGGCCGCCCGCCTCGGCGACGGCAAGGCGCTGGCCGTGGGCTTTCATGCCCAGATCCGCAAGCACCTTGGCAAATGCGTCTTCCTTCGCGCGCTGAAGGGCGGCGTCAACGTCGGCGCGCAACTGGGCGGGGCCGGCCTTGGCGGTCTGGCCGAACTGGGCGGCAAAGCTGGCGGCGATCACCTCGATGCGGGCGAGGTCGGGCTGTCGGTCAAGTCCGACCAGCTCGGGGCGGGGCAGGTCTTTACCGCGTCCGCCGCCCGACCCGCGCCCGACTGGGCCAAGGGCGCGCCGCCCGCGCTTTTGCGCATCGTCACGCCGGTCCATGACCGCGACGAGGTGCGCCTGTCCTCGGCCCTGGCCCGGATGACCGAGGCCGACCCGATGCTGACCCTGTCGCAGGACGAGGAAACCGGCCATGCCGTGCTGGGGCTTCAGGGCCCTATGCACCTGCGCCATGTCCTGCAAGGCTTTGCCGATGACTTCGGGGTCGAGGTCACGACCCATGCCCCGGGCGCGCGCTACCTTGAAACCATCTCGGGAGGGATCGAGGAACAGTACCGCCACCGCAAGCAATCGGGCGGGGCAGGGCAGTTCGCCGATGTCGCCGTGACGATCAAACCCTTGCCGCGCGGGGCGGGTTTCGCCTTTGACGAGGTGGTGAAGGGCGGGGCGGTGCCGCGCAACTACATCCCGTCGGTCGAGGAAGGTGCGCGCGAGGCGCTGGGGCGCGGCCCCCTGGGCTTTCCGGTGACCGACCTCGCCGTGACCCTGACCGACGGCAAGCACCACGCCGTCGACAGCTCCGACTACGCCTTCCGCACCGCGGGCCGGATGGCTCTGCGCGAGGCGCTGCCGAAATGCGGCCCGGTCCTGTTGCAGCCGATCCACCGCGTCTCGATCCATGTGCCCTCGATCTTTTCGGGCGCGATGGTGTCGCTGGTGTCGTCGCTGTCCGGGCAGGTGCTCGGCTTCGACCGGGACGAGACGCACCGCGGCTGGGATGTCTTCCGCGCCCTGCTGCCGGTCTCGGCGATCGACGATCTGGTGCAGGCGCTGGGCTCGGCCACGCAAGGCTCGGCCTGGCACGAGGCCGAATTCGACCACTACGAAGAGCTCTACGGCCGCGACGCCGAAAAGATCAGCAAGGACCGGCTGGCCGCCTTGCCGCAACATGCCCATGCCTGAACGCAGAAGGGCCGCCCTTGCGGCGGCCCTTCCGGTTTCTTGGTTGCCTCAGCGCTTGGCGATATCGACGTAATCGCGCTGCGTCGCACCGACATAAAGCTGGCGCGGGCGGCCGATCTTCTGCGTCGGGTCGGCGATCATTTCCTTCCACTGGCTGATCCAGCCGACGGTGCGCGAAATCGCGAAGATCGGCGTGAACATCGAGGTGGGGAAGCCCATCGCCTCGAGGATGATGCCCGAATAGAAGTCGACGTTGGGATAGAGCTTCTTCTGGATGAAGTAGTCGTCCTGCAGCGCGATGCGCTCCAGTTCCTTGGCGACCTGCAGCAGCGGGTTGTTGTGGATGCCCAGAAGGTCCAGCACCTCGTCGGCGCTTTCCTTCATCACCTTCGCGCGCGGGTCGAAGTTCTTGTAGACCCGGTGGCCAAAGCCCATGAGCTTCACGCCCGAGGACTTGTCCTTGGCCTTCTTGATGAACTCGGGGATGCGGTCGACCGTGCCGATCTCGCGCAGTTGCTCCAGCGCCGCCTGGTTTGCGCCGCCATGCGCCGGGCCCCAGAGACAGGCGATGCCCGCCGCGATGCAGGCGAAGGGGTTCGCCCCCGACGAGCCCGCCAGACGCACCGTCGAGGTCGAGGCGTTCTGCTCGTGGTCCGCATGCAGCATCATGATGCGGTCCATCGCCTTGGCCAACGCCGGCTGCACCACATAGTCCTCGCAGGGCACGGCGAAGCACATGTTCAGGAAGTTCGACGCGTAATCGAGGCTGTTCTTGGGGTACACGAAGGGCTGGCCGATCGAATACTTGTAAGCCATCGCCGCGATCGTGGGCAGCTTGGCGATCATGCGGATCGCCGCGACCTCGCGCTGCCAGGGGTCGTTGATGTCGGTCGAGTCGTGGTAGAAGGCCGACATCGCGCCGACGACGCCCACCATCGTGGCCATCGGGTGCGCGTCGCGGCGGAAGCCCCGGAAGAAATAGTGCATCTGTTCGTGCACCATCGTGTGCCGCGTCACCCGCTGGGTGAAGTCGGCCAGTTCGGTGGCCGAGGGCAGGTTCCCGTAAAGCAGCAGGAAGCAGGTCTCGAGGTAGCTCGACTTATCCGCCAGCTGTTCGATCGGGTAGCCGCGATAGAGCAGCTCGCCCTTGTCGCCGTCGATGTAGGTGATGGTCGAATCGCAGGCAGCGGTCGAGGTGAAGCCGGGGTCGTAGGTGAACACGCCCGCTTCGCCGTAGAGCTTGCGGATATCGATGACATCGGGGCCCACCGAAGGGCTGTAGACCGGCAGGTCGATCTGCTTGCCGTCAAGGGTCAGGGTCGCAGTCTTCGTCGGTTTCGCGGTGTCGGCCATCTGGCGTCCCTTTCCTCATGCGGGGCGGGTGTCCGGGCCTGGACCCCGTCGCGATTGCATCCTGTCAGCGAAGGTTCACTCCGCCGCATCCTTCATCCGGGCCAGACTTTCGTCCTTCCCGATCACCAGCATCATGTCGAACACACTCGGGGTCACCGTTCGCCCGGCGAGCGCCGCCCGAAGCGGCCCCGCGATCTTGCCAAGTCCGATCTCCCTGGACGCGGCAAAGGCAGCGACGGCAGCCTCCAGATCATCCCTCTCCCAGCTAGCATTTTGCAGGTGCAGCGTCAACTCGCGCAGTATACCACGGGATACCGTATCCAGCACCCTGGCCGCCGCCTCATCCGGGGCGAAGGGGCGCTGACCCAGCACAAACTGCGCCTTTTCAAGCAGATCGGGGAAAGACTTCGCGCGTTCTTTCAGGCAATACATCGCCCTCAACATTCCGTCTTTCTGCGCCTGCGAAAGCGGTTCTCTGCCTGTTGCAGCAAGAAAGCCCTCGATTTCGGCCAGCAACCCTGAGTCTTCCTTGGCCGCGATATGCAGGCCCGAGAGGTTCTCGAGCTTCTTGAAGTCGAGTCGCGCGGGCGCCTTGTTGATGGCGGGCAGGTCGAACCAGTCCTGCGCCTGCGCATCCGAAAAGAACTCGTCGTCGCCGTGGCTCCAGCCCAGACGGCAGAGGTAGTTGCGCAGGGCCGACGCCGGATAGCCCATCGCGGCATATTCGTGCAGGCCGACCGCGCCGTGGCGCTTGGACAGCTTCTTGCCGTCGGTCCCGAAGATCAGCGGAATATGCGCCCAGACCGGAATCTCCCAGCCCATCGCCAGATAGATCTGGGACTGGCGGGCCGCGTTGTTCAGATGGTCGTCGCCCCGGATCACATGCGTCACGCCCATGTCGTGGTCGTCCACCACCACGGCGAGCATGTAGGTGGGCGTCCCGTCCGAGCGCAGGACGATCATATCGTCGAGCTGGTCGTTGCGGAATTTCACGGTGCCCTGCACGGCATCTTCGACAAGGGTTTC
>JBJOQI010000272.1:0-6599 GCA_046050045.1 Pseudomonadota bacterium
ATCTGGTCAAGCTGCGCTGACGCCATCTCGATCTCGCCCTGCTCGACAAGGCCCAGCCCCATGTAGGATCGCGCCAGCAGGTTGTCGGGGTTCGCCGTCAGCGCGGCATTGTAGAAGGCCATGCCCTCTTCGATCCGGCCCGCCTTGCGGGCAAGGAAGCCCCGATAGGTCAGCACGCGGTCGCTGTCGCCCTCGGCCATCCGGTCCAGCGCCTTCTGTGCATCCTCGATCCGGCCGGCATGGGCCAACTCGCGCACGGCGCGGAACAGCGCGTCATCCTCAAGGCGCGAATCCTCGATCTTCACGCATTTCTTTTCCTTGTCGTCCCAGACCAGGCCTTCTTCGCACTTCGTCGTGGTCTCGGTCGGCTTCGGCGGCTCGGAATCGTCGCTGCCGACGGCACCGGCCACCCCCGGCAGCCCCAGGCCAAGGGCAACGGCAAAGGCGGGAACGATCAGGGAATGCAGGAAAGACATGGGACGCACCTCACTGGTTTCGGCGTATCCTGCCCCCGGCCACGCGCCCCGGCAAATCACATGATCATGACGCGATCATCCGGCGGGTTGGTCCGCGAAAACCCGCGCGAAGATCGTGTCGACATGCCTGGTGTGATAGCCAAGGTCGAAGTTCGCGGCGATCTCCTCTTTCGACATCGCCGCCGTCACCTCGGGGTCGCCCTGCAATTCGGTCAGGAAGTCGGCACCCTGTTCCCAGACCTTCATCGCGTTGCGCTGGACCAGCCGATAGGCGTCCTCGCGGCTGACACCCTTCTGGGTCAGCGCCAGCAGCACGCGCTGCGAATGGATCAGGCCGCGGAACTTGTTGAGGTTTCTCAGCATGTTCTCGGGATAGACCACCAGCTTGTCGATCACGCCCGCCAGACGGTTCAACGCGAAGTCGAGCGTAATGGTTGCATCCGGCCCGATGTTCCGCTCGACCGAGGAATGCGAGATGTCGCGTTCATGCCAGAGCGCCACGTTTTCCAGCGCCGGCACCACCATGCCCCGCACCAGCCGGGCAAGGCCCGTCAGGTTCTCGGTCAGCACCGGGTTGCGCTTGTGCGGCATGGCACTCGACCCCTTCTGGCCGGGGCTGAAGAATTCCTCGGCCTCCAGCACCTCGGTGCGCTGCATGTGGCGGATCTCGGTCGCGACGTTCTCGATGCTGCTGGCGATGACGCCGAGCGTGGCAAAGAACATGGCATGGCGGTCGCGCGGGATCACCTGGGTCGAGACAGGTTCGGGCCGCAGGCCCAGCATCTTGCAGACGTGCTCCTCGACGCTGGGGTCGATGTTGGCGAAGGTGCCGACCGCGCCCGAAATCGCGCCCGTCGCGATTTCCCACCGGGCCTTTTCCAGCCGGTTCCGGTTGCGCGCCATTTCCGCATAGAACCGCGCGAAGGTCAGGCCCATGGTTGTCGGTTCCGCATGGATGCCGTGGCTGCGCCCGATGCGCACCGTATCCTTGTGCTCCAGCGCCCGCCGCTTCAGCGCCGCAAGCAGCTTGTCGAGGTCGGCCAGAAGGATGTCAGAGGCCCGCACCAGCTGCACGTTGAAGCAGGTGTCGAGCACGTCCGACGAGGTCATGCCCTGATGTACGAACCGCGCCTCGTCCGACCCGATGTGCTCGGCCAGATGGGTCAGGAAGGCGATGACGTCATGCTTGGTCACGGCCTCGATCTCGTCGATCCGCGCGGTGTCGAACTGCACGCCCCTTGCCTTCCACACGGCTTCCGCATTGGCCCTGGGGATCACGCCCAGCGCGGCCTGCGCATCGCAGGCGTGGGCCTCGATCTCGTACCAGATGCGGAACCGCGTTTCGGGCGACCAGATGGCAACCATCTCGGGGCGGGAATAGCGGGGGATCATGGCCGGGCCCTTTCGGTTTGAAGACAAGCGCGGGGGTGCAATAGACTGCGGGGGCAGGGGTGACAAGAAGGGCAGGGGCCGCATGCCGGAAAGGCGCAACAGGCTTGCCGATTTCATCGGCAACTGGTCGGTCGCTCGACAGATCGACGACCGCACCGCCGGCGCCACGCTGCACTTCCTCGGCACCGCCACTTTCACGCCCGACCCGGCCGGCCTGACCTACGCCGAGGCCGGGCGGCTCGCCTTGCCTGACGGCACCACGCTCGCCGCCGAACGCCGCTATCTCTGGCGCGAGTCGGAGGACGGCATCGCCGTCCTGTTCGCCGACGGGCGGCCCTTCCACAGCTTCGGCACGGCAAATCCCTTGGCCGCGCACTGGTGCGATCCCGACACCTACCGCGTCGCCTATGATTTTGCCGCCTGGCCCGCCTGGTCCGCCACCTGGGACGTGACCGGCCCGCGCAAGGACTACCGGATGCGCTCGCATTACAGCCGCTAGCATCTTTCTTGCCGAAATATCCTCCGGGGGTCCGGGGGTGGAAAACCCCCGGCGACACGCCGCCCTTGACCGCGCGGGCCTTCCGCGCCACATCGGCCCCCATCATGGTGCCCGCCGAGAAACTCGACCAGATCCTGCGCCGCTTCGAATTTCTCGAAGCGCGCCTCTCTGCCGGCGCGGCCCCTGCCGAAATCGCCCCGCTGTCGCGCGAATATTCTGACCTCAAGCCCGTGGTGACCGAGGTGGGCGCCTACCGCCGTGCGCTCGCCGATCTGGCCGAGGCCGAAGAGATGCTGGCCGACCCCGACATGCGCGCCCTGGCCGAGGACGAGTTGCCCCGGCTCAAGGCCGCGATCCCCGAGATGGAGGCGCGCCTTCGCATCGCGCTTCTGCCGCGCGACGCCGCCGACGCGCGGCCCGCGATCCTCGAAATTCGCCCCGGCACCGGCGGCGACGAAGCGGCGCTTTTCGCGGGCGACCTGCTGCGCATGTACCAGCGCTTTGCCGAACGTCTGGGCTGGCGCTTCGAGCTGCTGGAACTGACCGAGAGCGAGCTTGGCGGGGTCAAGGATGCCGTCGCCCGGATCGAGGGCGAGGGCGTCTTTGCCCGCCTCAAGTTCGAAAGCGGCGTCCACCGCGTCCAGCGCGTGCCCGCGACCGAGGCCTCGGGACGGATCCACACCTCGGCCGCGACCGTCGCCGTCCTGCCCGAGGCCGAGGCGGTCGAGATCGACATCCCCGACAGCGACATCCGGATCGACACGATGCGCGCCTCCGGGGCAGGGGGCCAGCACGTGAACAAGACCGACTCGGCTGTGCGCATCACGCACTTCCCCTCGGGTATCGTGGTGACCTCCTCGCTCAAGTCCCAGCACCAGAACCGCGAGGTGGCGATGAACGTGCTGCGCGCGCGGCTTTACGCGATGGAACGGCAAAAGGCCGATGACGCCCGCGCGGCCGAACGCAAGTCGCAACTCGGCTCGGGCGACCGGTCCGAACGCATCCGCACCTACAATTTCCCGCAAGGCCGGATGACCGATCACCGGATCAACCTGACGCTCTACAAGCTCGACCAGATCATCGACGGCGACCTGACCGAACTGACCGACGCGCTGGTGGCCTTTGACCAGGCCGAGCGCCTGGCCGAGGCCGAGGCATCGTGACCGCGACCATCGCCCAGACCCTGCGCGACGGTGTCGCGCGGCTGGCGGCAGGCGGGATCGAGGACGCGGCCGGCGACGCGCGCCGCCTGATCGCCCATGCGCTCGGGCTCGACCCGTCCCGCCTGATCCTCGTTTCGCCCGATCCCTTCCCGGACGCCGCAGCGGCCGCCTGGCACAACGCCATCGCCGCCCGCCTGCGCCGCCAGCCGGTTGCCCAGATCACCGGCCTGCGCGCCTTTTACGGCCACGACTTCCGCGTGACGCCGGACACGCTCGACCCCCGCCCGGAAACCGAGCTTCTGGTCGATCTGGCCCTGTCGCGCCCTTTCGCGCGCCTGCTCGACCTTGGCACCGGAACCGGCTGCATCCTTTTGTCCTGCCTTGCCGCCAACCGCGCGGCCACCGGTATCGGCACCGACCTGTCCGAGGCCGCCCTCGCCGTCGCCACCGGCAATGCCGCGCGCCTCGGCCTGTCGTCCCGCGCGCATTTCCGTCGCTCGGACTGGTTCGCCGAGGTGCCCGAACGCTTCGACCTGATCGTCTCGAACCCGCCCTACATCGCCGAGGCCGAAATGGCTGCCCTGGCGCCCGAGGTCCGCGACTGGGAACCCCGCATGGCGCTGACGCCCGGCGGTGACGGGCTTGCGGCCTATCGTGCGATAGCGCGCGGCGCGCCCGCGCGGCTGATGTCCGGCGGCCGCCTGATCGTCGAGACCGGCTGGCAGCAGGGCCCTGCGGTCGCGGAACTTCTGACCGCTGCCGGTCTGGTCTCGGTCGAGGTCGCGGCCGACCTCAACGGCCGCGACCGGGTCGTCTCGGCGGTGAAACCCTGACAATTTGGCCCCATCCGCCGGATTTCGGCCACGCCGGCACCGAAACTGACCCGTTGCGAGAGAATCTGCTTGTCAGCGGCAAAGCATCATGTTTATGCCCTTTCCATCGGCGGCTGCGGTTCACTGCAGACCCGATGCCCTGCCAGCATGATCCGCGCCCTGTTTCCGTCCCGAAGGACGGCGCGACCGGGACGACGGCGGTCACAGGCCCCGGAAGTCGGGCCCAAGTAGCGAAAGCACATGAGATCATCCAAGAATCGCTCGCGTTCGAAGCAGAACCGGCAACGCACAATCGGCAACATCATCAACCGCGTCTTCGATTCCTCGGGCCCCGAGGGCAAGGTGCGCGGCACCCCGCAGCAGATCATCGACAAGTACCTGATGCTGGCACGCGATGCGCAGCTGTCGAATGACCGGGTGGCCGAACAGAATTTCCTCCAGCATGCGGAACACTACAGCCGGATGCTGTCCGAGGCGCAGGCCGAAATGGCCCGCGAACAGGCCCAGCGCCAGGGCCAGCAGGGCCAGAACGGCGGCCAGCAGGGCGGGCAGCAGCGCGACCGCGACTATCGCAGCGACCGTGATGATGACGACGCGCCCGGCCTTTCGGCCTTTGATGAGGGCGCCGAACAGCCCGACGTCGAAGAGATCGGCCTTGTCGAAACGCCCGAGCAGATGAACCAGCGCCGCGAAGAGGCCCGCCGCGACCAGAATCGCCGCGACGACCGTGGGGACCGTGGGGACAGGGGCGAACGCCGCGACAACCGCGACCGCCGCGATGACCGGCGGGGCGAGCGCAAGCCTGACCGGCAGGAAACCCCGGCGGTGGTGGCCGAGCAGCCGGCCGTCACCCCGATCGACGCGGCCCCTGCGGCCGATCTGGGCCTGCCTGCCTTCGTGACGGAACCTCCGGCCAAGCCCGCCCGCGCCCGCAAGCCGCGCAAGGCGGACGATGCAGCGCCGGTTGCCGAAGCGCCGTCCGACACCACCGACTGATCAGGCCAGAAGCCGCGCCAGCGCGCAGAAGCCTTCCAGCGATATTTCTTCGGCGCGGGCCGTCGGGTCGATCCCGGCGGCCCGAAGCTTGTCCTCGATGTCGGGCGCCACACCCTTCAGGCTGGCACGCAGCATCTTGCGCCGCTGGTTGAAGCCTGCGGCCACGACACGGCTCAGGATCGCCGGATCGGCAGGGTATCGCGGCGCGGGCAGGGCAGTCAGGTGCACGACCGCCGAATGGATCTTGGGCGGCGGGGTAAAGGCCTCGGGCGGCAGGGTCATCACGATCTTCGCCTCGCAGCGCCACTGCGCCAGGATAGCAAGCCGTCCATAGGCCTTGCTGCCGGGTTTCGCCACGATCCGCTCGGCCACTTCCTTCTGGAACATCAGCGTCAGGCTTTGCCACAAGGGCGGCCAGACCTTTGGCGTCAGCCACCGGACCAGAAGCTCGGTTCCCACGTTGTAGGGCAGGTTCGCCACGATCTTCACCGGCGGCGTCAGGTGGGTGGCGATGTCCACCTCCAGCGCGTCGGCGTTCAGCACCGTCAGCCGCCCCGGATAGGCCGCGCCGATCTCGGACAGGGCCGCCATGCAGCGTTCGTCCTTCTCGATGGCCAGCACCCGCCGCGCGCCCTCGGCCAGCAGCCCGCGCGTCAGCCCGCCGGGGCCGGGGCCGACCTCCAGCACGTCGCAGCCCGCCAGATCGCCCGCCGACCGGGCAATCTTGGCCGTCAGGTTCAGGTCCAGCAGGAAGTTCTGCCCCAGCGACTTCTTCGCCGAAAGCCCGTGGCTCGCGATCACCTCGCGCAGGGGTGGCAGGCCGTCGATGGCGCTCATGCCCTGCGCGTCCCGGCCATCTGCCGTGCCATGCGCAGCGCCGCAATCAGGCTTGTCGGATCGGCCACACCCTTGCCCGCGATGTCGAAGGCGGTGCCATGATCGGGCGAGGTGCGGATGAAAGGCAGGCCGAGCGTCACGTTCACCCCGCCCGCAAAGTCGATGGTCTTGATCGGGATCAGCGCCTGATCGTGGTACATGCAGATCGCCACGTCATAGGTTGCGCGTGCCTGCGGGTGGAACATCGTGTCGGCGGGCAGCGGGCCGGTTGCCGCGATCCCGGCGGCGCACAGGGCGCTGACAGCGGGGGCGATCACCTCGGCGTCCTCGTGCCCCATGCGCCCGTCCTCGCCGGCATGTGGGTTCAGCCCGGCTACCGCCAGACGCGGCGCGGCAATGCCGA
>JBJOQI010000273.1:0-10129 GCA_046050045.1 Pseudomonadota bacterium
CGCCCGGGCGAGGCCGAGGCGGCTGACGGCGTCACCGGCAGCGTCGCCTGGGGGCCGGGGCCGCGCGCGGCGCAGGCGCTGATGCTGACGGTCCGGGCGCGGGCGCTGCTCGATGGGCGGCTGGCGCCCTCGGCCGAGGATGTGGCTGCGCTGGCGCGGCCCGTGCTGTCGCACCGGATGGCGCTGTCCTTTGCGGCGCGGGCACGGGGCGAGAGCCTTGGCGCGATCATCGACCGCGTGACCGGGCAGGCCACGCGGGCCGAGGCTGCGGCGTGAACGAGACCGCCCCAGCCCGCCCTGCGGGACTGAGACGGCAGGCAGAGGCACTGGCCTCGGCGCTGCCGCCGCTGCTGGCCGAAGCCGACCAGCTTGCCGCGAGTGTGCAGCTCGGGGCGCATGGGCGGCGGCGGTCCGGCATGGGGGACGAGTTCTGGCAATTCCGGCCCTCGGGTCCGGGCGACGAGGCGCGGGCGATCGACTGGCGCCGTTCAGCGCGCGCGGACCAGCATTTCGTGCGCGAGAAGGAATGGCAGGCGGCGCAATCCGTCCATCTCTGGGTCGATGACGCGCGGTCGATGGAATTCTCCGGTGACCGCGACCGCCGCAGCAAGGCCGACCGGGCCCGATTGCTGGCGCTGGCGCTGTCGGTCCTGCTGATCCGGGCCGGCGAGCGTGTGGGGCTGGCCGACCCCGTGGCACCGCCACGCTCGGGCGAGATCCAGCTGATGCGGCTGGCGCAAAGCTTCACCGCCCCCGCCGGGGCGGCGGACTACGGCGCACCGGATGCGCGGGCGGTGCAGCCCTTCAGCCGCGCGGTGTTCCTGTCGGATTTCCTGGGCAATACCGCCGCTGCAGAAGCGGCATTGTTGCAGGCGGCCGACCGGGGCGTCAGGGGTGCGCTGGTGCAGGTGCTCGACCCGGTCGAGGAAGCCTTTCCCTTTGACGGCCGCACCATCTTCGAAAGCATGGGCGGCAGCCTGACCCACGAAACGCGCAAGGCGGGCGATCTGCGCGGGCGCTATCTGGAACGCCTGGCCGAACGAAAAGAGCGGCTGGCGCTGGTCGCGCGGACGGCGGGCTGGGCCTATTGCGTCCACCACACCGACGAGGCCGCCAGCGCTGCCCTGCTCTGGCTCTATGCGGCGCTGGAGCGCAGCCGCTGATGTTCACGCTCGGCGCCATCGGTTTCGTCTCGCCCTGGCTTCTGGCCGGGCTGGTGGCCCTGCCGGTCCTCTGGCTCTTGCTGCGGGCGATCCCGCCTGCGCCGGTGCGGCGGCGGTTTCCCGGTGTGGCCCTGCTTCTGGGGCTAAAGGACGACCAGACCGAGGCCGACAAGACGCCCTGGTGGCTCTTGCTTCTGCGCTGCCTTGCGGTCACGGCGGCGATCATCGGCTTTGCCGGTCCGGTCCTGAACCCGGTCGAACAGACCTCCGGAACCGGGCCGCTGCTGGTGGTGGCGGATGCCTCATGGGCCGATGCGGGCGACTGGGAGCGGCGGCGCGAGCGGATTTCGCGCGCGGTGACCGAAGCCGGACGGGCCGGGCGCAGCGTTGCGGTCGTGGCCTTGGGTGATCTGCCGACGGGCGGGCCGGTGTTCCGCACCGCCGATCAGGTGCAGGCCTCGGTCGCGGCGCTGGTGCCGAGTGCCTGGGAACCGGGGGCCGAGGCGATGGGCGGCCTTGCCGCCGCCCTGCCGGAAGGCGGTTTCGACACGCTCTGGATCTCGGACGGCATTGCACGGCCGGGGCGCGACAGGCTGGCGCAGGCGCTGGCGGCGAAGGGGCAGGTTACCGTGGTCGAAAGCCCGCGCGAGGTCGTGGCGCTGCGCGCGCCGCGGTTCGAGAACGGCGTCGTCAGTGTGACCGCCCTGCGCAACCGCGACCATGCGGCGCTGGAGGCAGAGGTCGCGGTGCAGGGGCTCGACCCTGCGGGCGTGACGCGGGAACTGGCACGGGCACCGCTGGTCTTTGCCGCGGGCGAGCGGCAGGCGACGGTCGACTTCGACCTGCCGCCCGAACTGCGCAACCGGATCACCCGCTTCGAGATTGCCGGGCGTCGCAGCGCCGGTGCGGTGGCGCTGGCCGACGATTCCCTGCGGCGGCGCGAGGTTGCGCTGATCGACGGCGAGGCGACCCGCGAAGGGCTGCAGCTTCTGTCGCCCACGCACTACCTGCGGCAGGCGCTGCAGCCGACGGCAGACCTGATCGACGGCACCCTGTCCGACATTCTGCTGGCCGACCCCGATGTGGTGATCCTGGCCGATGTGGCCAAGGTGAACGAAACCGACGCCCTGCTCGACTGGGTCGACGAGGGCGGGCTGCTCTTGCGCTTCGCCGGACCGCGGCTGGCGGCAGCGGATGTCGGGCGCGAGATCGAGGATCCCTTGCTGCCGGTCCGCCTGCGGGCGGGCGGGCGCAATGTCGGTGGTGCGATGAGCTGGGGCGAGCCCAAGGCGATAGCGCCCTTTGTGGAAGGCTCGCCCTTCTTCGGGCTGACGGTGCCTGCGGACGTCGAGGTGTCGGCCCAGGTGATCGCGGAACCCGACCCGGAGCTGTCGTCGCGCACCATTGCCGCGCTGGCGGACGGCACGCCGCTTGTCACCTGGCGCGAGATCGGCGAGGGGCGGGTGGTGCTGTTCCACGTCGCGGCAAATGCCGAATGGTCGTCGCTGCCCCTGTCGGGCCTCTTCGTCGAGATGCTGGAACGGCTGGCCATCGCGGCGGGGGGCGATCTGCCGGGGCGGGGCGATCTGACGGGCACGACCTGGGTGGCCGACGAGGTGCTCGATGCCTTCGGGGCGCTCCGGGCCGCGGGCCAGATGCCGGGGGTTGCGGGCGAAAGGCTGGCCGGGGAACTGACCGGGCCTGACCTGCCGCCGGGCCTTTATGCCGACGACCGGCGGCGGATCGCACTGAACGCCATTGCTGCGGATCGCGAGCTGTTGCCCGCAGAATGGCCGGCGGGAACGGTGGTCGAGGGGCTGGCAACCGAGGGTGAGACGCCGATGACCGGATGGTTCCTGGCCGCGGCCTTCGGGTTGCTGCTTTCCGACGTTCTTGCCTCGCTCTTGGTGGCGGGGCGACCGACGGGTCTGCGGGGCGGCGGCGCGGTGGCGGGGATGGTGGCCGCGGTGCTGTTGTCGGTGGGCGATGCGCGGGCCCAGGGGCAGAGCGACGAGACTGCGCTGATCGCGACGGCCGGAAACGTCGTGCTGGCCTATGTGCGCACCGGAGACACCCGGGTCGACCGGACGGCGGCTGCCGGCATGCTCGGGCTGTCCGAGATCCTGTTTGCGCGCACCTCGGTCGAGCCATCCGAACCGGTGGGCGTCGATCTGGAGACCGACGAACTGTCGATCCTGACCTTTCTCTACTGGCCCGTGACGCCCGACCAGAAGGCACCCTCGCCACAGGCCTATGCAAAGCTCAACCGCTATCTGCGGTCAGGCGGGATGATCCTGTTCGACACGCTTGACGGCGACGTTGCGGGCTTTGGCGCGGCGACACCCAACGGGCGGCGGCTGCAGGCACTGGCGGCCCCGCTTGACATTCCGCCGCTGGAACCGATGCCCGAGGATCATGTGCTGACGCGCGCCTTCTATCTGCTGCAGGATTTCCCGGGGCGGCACACCGGGCGCGCGGTCTGGGTCGAGGCGGCCCCGCCCGATGCCGAACTGGCCGAGGGGATGCCCTTCCGCAACCTCAACGACGGGGTTACCCCGGTCATCATCGGCGGCAACGACTGGGCCTCGGCCTGGGCGATCGACCAGCGCGGCCTGCCGATGTACCCTATCGGCCGCGGGATCGGCGGCGAGCGGCAGCGCGAGATCGCCTATCGCTTCGGCGTCAACATCATCATGCATGTGCTGACCGGGAACTATAAGTCCGATCAGGTCCATGTGCCGGCGCTGCTGGAAAGGCTTGGGCAATGAACGGGGCGACAGTCGTCTTCGATCCGCTCTTGCCCTGGGGCCTCCTTGCCGCCGCCGGGGCCGCCGCCCTGGCGATGCTGGCGCTGGCGCTCTGGCGCGGGCTTGCGGGCTGGTGGCTGCGCGGGCTGTCGCTTGCGGTGCTGTTCCTGGCTCTGGCGCAACCCTCGCTGCAGCAGGAAGAGCGTGAATTCCTGTCCGACATCGTGGTGATGGTGGTGGACGAAACGGCAAGCCAATCCCTGGGCGACCGGGCATCCCAGACCGCGGCGGCGGTGGCGCGGGTCGAAGCCGAGATCGCGGCGCTGCCGAATACCGAGTTGCGGGTTGTCCGCGTCAGCGACGGGGCCGAGGATGCCGGGTCGCTGGTGATGACGGCCCTGGCGCAGGCGCTGGCCGAAGAGCCGCGCGCGCGGCTGGCCGGGGCGATCCTGGTGACCGACGGGTGGGTGCACGACATCGGCGCAAGCCCGGCCCTGCCCGCGCCGCTGAACACGCTTCTGACCGGGCGCGAGGCCGACTGGGACCGGCGACTGCATGTGACGGCGGCGCCTGCGTTCGGCATCATCGGGGAACCGCTGTCGCTGTCGCTGCGCATCGACGAGCAGGGCAACCTGCCGCCGGATCTGAGGGGCCGCGCCGTGAACCTGTCGATCGCCGTCGACGGTGGTGCGCCCGAAACCTATGCGGTGCCGCCGGGCGAGGATCACGAGTTGCAGGTCACCCTGTCGCATGGCGGGCAGAACGTGATCCAGCTGTCGCTGGAACCGGACGCCGGCGAACTGACCGACCGCAACAACACCGCCGTCCTGCAGATCAACGGCGTGCGGGACCGGCTGCGCGTGCTGCTGGTCTCGGGCGAGCCCTATGCGGGCGAACGGACCTGGCGCAACCTGCTGAAGTCGGATGCGGCGGTGGACCTTGTGCACTTCACCATCCTGCGCCCGCCCGAAAAGCAGGATGGCGTGCCGGTCGAGGAATTGTCGCTGATCGCCTTCCCGACCCGCGAGCTGTTTGTCGAAAAGATCACCGAGTTCGACCTGATCATCTTCGACCGCTACAAGACGCGCGGCATCCTGCCGTCTGCCTATCTCGACAACATCCGGGATTACGTGATCGGCGGCGGGGCCGTGCTGGTGGCGGCAGGACCCGAGTTCGGGTCGGTCGAAAGCCTGTACTATTCCGGTCTGGGCGAGATCCTGCCCGGCGCGCCGACGGGCCGCGTGGTTGACGAGGGCTATCGCCCGGCAGTGACGGATCTTGGCAAGCGGCACCCGGTGACCGAGGGGCTCGAGGCCTTTGCCCCTGCGTCGTCCGCAGACGCGCCAGAGGGCGAACCCGGCTGGGGCCGCTGGCTGCGCACGGTCGAGGTGTCGGACCTTGGCGGGCAGGTGGTGCTGTCTGGCGCGGGCGAGCGGCCGCTCCTGCTTCTGAACCGGGTCGGCGACGGGCGCATCGCGCTGCTCGCCTCGGATCAGGCCTGGCTCTGGAGCCGGGGGTTCGAGGGCGGCGGGCCGCAGCTGGAGCTTCTCCGGCGGCTGGCGCACTGGATGATGAAAGAGCCCGATCTGGAGGAAGAGGCGCTGAACGTCACCGCCTCGGGGCTGTCGATGACGGTCACCCGCCGGACGCTGACCGAAGGCGCGCGGCAGGTGACGATCACGGGGCCGGACGGGACCGAAACGGTCCTGCCCCTGACCGAGGAGGCGCCGGGCAGGCATGTGGCGGAGTGGACTGCCCCCGACGTCGGTCTCTACCGGCTGAGCGACGGCGAAATCGAGCGTGTCTATGCCCTTGGCCCCGCCGCGCCGCGGGAGTTCGAGGAGACCATTGCTACCGCCGATATCATCGCGCCCGTCGCCGAGCCGACGAACGGCGGCGCATTGCGACTGGAAGAGGGACTGCCCGACATCCGTCAGGTGCGGGCCGGTCGCCCCGCGGTCGGGCGCGGCTGGATCGGGATCACCCCGCGCGAGGCCTATCTGACCACCGATGTGACGATCCGGCCCTTCCTGCCCGGCTGGGCGCTGCTGGCGCTGGCCGCTGCGCTGGCCGTGGCGGCCTGGCTGCGCGAGGGGCGCGGGCTCAGTCGTCGAGCGTAAGGCGGAAGGTCTCGGACGCCCAGCCGGTCATGCTGCACTTCGCGCGGATGACCAGCACCCTGGTGCCCTCGGGGATCTGCACCGCCTCGAGGCTGCGGGTAAAGGGCTGTTCGTCGACGTGCGGATGGGCAAGCTCGCGATACCCAAGCTCGGTTCCGTCCTCGGTCGAGACCGACCAGCCCTTGGCGAAATGGTCCCAGCCGGTGTCGGGGTGCGCAATCGTCACTTCGATCGTCCAGTAGTCTCCGGCCGGAAAGGCCCGGGCCGACACAACCTCGGGCGAGTCGGCAAGAAGCGGCGATGCGGCAAGGACCAGCAGTACGGACAGCCTGGCGGTCACGCCTTGCGCCCTTCAAGCAGCACGCGGCGCGAGATCGACGCAAACTCGCGCCGCAGGATCACGAAGATCGTGGTGCAGGTCGTTGCCAGAAGCCCGACCGGCCCGAGCAGCCAGCCAAGGGCACCAAGGCCGAAGTAGACCGAGCGCAGCGCGCGTTCATAGGACCGCCCGCCGGTGATGTTGATCTCGGCCGTCTGGGCGGCGCGGCTGTAGGCCGCAGGGTCGTGCACATCGTTGGGGACTGAAGCCATGACGATGGCACAATAGCCGAAAAGCCGGTGGGCCCAGATGAACTTCATGAGAGCATTGGTGAGGAACAGGATCACCAGCGTTACCTTGATCTGCCAGACAAGGACCGGCCCGCCCTCGACCTGCAATTCACGGGCGATGCCGACCAGGTTCTGCGGGTTGCCCAGCACCGCCAACCCGCCGCCGATCGCGATCATGCAGGCCGAGGCGAAGAAGGTCGCGCCGACGCGCAGCGAGTCGATCAGGCCAGAATCGAAGATCCGGGGGTCGCGTGTCACCATCTCGCGCATCCAGTCGCGGCGGTAGTCGCGCATGAGAAGGGTGACCGAGGGCCGGCCGGCGGGCGGGTTCTCGATCAGCCAGTCGCAGACCAGCCAGGCCAGCACCAGAAAACCGACCGCAAGGCCATCGTAGATCGAGAAGAGTTCGAGCTTTTCTGTCAGGGTCATGGCGCGAAGCTAGCTTGGCAAGAGCCGCGTTGCCAGATGGAAGAATTGGTTCTAAAATCTTACCACTTCATGCAGGAGCGCGCCGATGGACATGCCCATTCCCGATCCCGCGGTCCTGTCCCGCAGGGGCGAGATCGTGGCGCGACTGCGGACGATCCTGCCGCCCGACGCGGTGATCGACGATCAGAACGGCACGCGCGCCTATGAGTGCGACGGGCTCGCGGCCTATCGCTGTCCGCCGCTGTGCGTTGTGCTGCCGCGGACGACCGACGAGGTTGCGGCGGTGTTGCGGGCCTGCAGCCAGATGCGGGTGCCGGTGGTGCCGCGCGGGGCGGGAACCTCGCTTGCCGGTGGGGCGATGCCCACGGCGGATGCGGTGGTGCTGGGCGTGTCGCGGATGAATGCGGTGCTGGAAACCGACTATCCGAACCGCGCGATCCACGTGCAGGCGGGCCGCACGAACCTGAGCGTGACGGGCGCGGTCGAGGCGGACGGGTTCTTCTATGCCCCCGACCCGTCAAGCCAGCTGGCCTGCGCGATTGCCGGCAACATCGCGATGAACTCGGGCGGCGCGCATTGCCTGAAGTACGGGGTGACGACGAACAACCTGCTGGGTGTCACGCTGGTGACCATGGATGGCGAGGTGCACCGGGTCGGCGGGCCCTGGATGGATGCGGGCGGGCTTGATCTGCTCGCGCTGATCTGCGGGTCCGAGGGGCAGCTTGGCGTCGTGACCGAGGCCTGGCTGCGGATCCTGCCCAAGCCCGAGGGCGCGCGCCCGGTGCTGATGGGCTTTGCCGGGAACGAGGTCGCGGGGGCCTGCGTGGCCGACATCATCCGGGCGGGCGTTCTGCCGGTGGCGATCGAGTTCATGGACCGCCCGGCCATCGTCGCCTGCGAGGCCCATGCCAAGGCCGGATACCCAGATTGCGAGGCGCTGCTGATCATCGAGGTCGAGGGCTCGGCCGCGGAAATCGACGAACAGCTGGGCCTGATCCGCCAGATCGCGGCGCGGCACGATCCCGTTGCCTATCGCGAAAGCACCTCGGCCGAGGACTCGGCGCGGATCTGGCTGGGCCGGAAATCGGCCTTCGGGGCGATGGGGCAAAAGGGCGACTACATGTGCCTGGACGGCACCATCCCGGTGTCCGAGCTGCCGGCCGTGTTGCGCCGCATCCGCGAGCTGAGCGAAAGCTACGGGCTTGAAGTCGCGAATGTCTTTCACGCCGGCGACGGCAACATGCACCCGCTGATCCTGTTTGACGCCAACAGGCCGGGCGATCTGGAACGCTGCGAGGCGCTGGGCGCGGATATTCTGCGGCTCTGCGTGGCCGTCGGCGGCTGCCTGACCGGGGAACACGGGGTCGGCGTCGAAAAGCGCGACCTGATGGGCGTGCAGTTCTCGGCGGCTGACATGGAGGCGCAGATGCGGGTCAAGGATGTCTTCGATCCCGGCTGGCTGCTGAATGCCGCCAAGGTCTTTCCGCTGGACCTTACTGCGGCGCGGCGGGCGCGATGACCCTGCCCGTCCTGAAACCCGGAACCGAGGCCGAGGTTGCCGAGGCCATCCGCGCCGCGACGGGCCCGCTTGTGCCGCAAGGCGCCGCAACCCGGGGTGCCACGCGCGAGGGGCAGGTCCTGGACCTGTCGGGCCTGACCGGGATCACGCTCTACGAACCTGGCGCGCTGACGCTGATCGCCCGGGCCGGTACCCCGCTGGCCGAGATCGAGGCGACCCTGGCCGCCGAGGGGCAGCGGCTGGCCTTCGAGCCGTCGGACTGGCGCGGTCTTCTGGGCACGGTCGGACAGCCGACCATCGGCGGGGCGGTCGCGGCGAACATCTCGGGTCCGCGGCGGGTGCAGGCGGGTGCGGCGCGGGACGCCTGTCTTGGCCTGCGCTTCGTCGATGGCCGGGGCGAGGTGTTGCGGAACGGCGGCCGGGTGATGAAGAACGTAACCGGTTATGACCTGGTGCGGCTGCTGGCCGGGTCATGGGGGCGGCTGGGCGCGATCACCGAAGTCAGCCTGAAACTGCAGCCGACCCCGCCGGCCGCGGCGACGCTGACCCTGCCCTGGGAGGGGGCGGCGCGCGCCGTGGCGGCAATGGCGGCGGCGCTCGGCTCGCCCTTCGACGTGACAGGGGCGGCGGCGCACGCGGGCCTCGGGGTGGCGCTACGGCTGGAGGGATTCGACGGATCCGTGCGCTACCGTGCAGGAAAGCTTGCGGCCCTTCTTGCGCCCTTCGGCATGGCCCAAGCGGACCACGACCGCGAGGCCGTCGCCGCGCTCTGGTCCGGGCTGCGGGACGTGCGGCCGCTGCAGGGTCTGCCGGGCGAGCTGTGGCGGTTTTCGGTCCGCCCGTCGCAGGCCCCGGCGATCCTTGAGCGGCTGGGGGGCGAGGCGATGCTCGACTGGGGCGGCGGGCTGATCTGGGTGGTCCTGACCGAGGGCACGGATGCCCGCGCGCTGGCCCGGCCCTACGAGGGCCACGCGACGCTGATCCGGGCCTCGGCGGACACGCGGGCAAGGCTGCCGCGACAGGAGCCGCTTGCCCCCGGTCTGGCCCGGATCGCAGAGGGGGTGCGCGCGTCCTTCGACCCTGACGGGCGCCTTGCGGGGAGGGACGGGCCATGATGCTGGGTGTGATCTTCGTTGGCCTGCCGGTCCTTGTGTTCCTCGGGCTGGCCGCCCTGCGGCCCGGTGCGCCGCTCTGGGCCGGGGCGCTGGTGGCCCTGGCGGGGCTGGGTCTTTTCTGGCTGGCAAGGGTGCTGGTGCTGCCGCCGCTGTTCACCGGCGAGAACGCGTCCGACGGGCTGACGACGGCGGCGCTGGGTGTGCTGTCTGTGGCGGTGGTTCTCGGGCTTGCGGCGCAGGGTCTGCGGGCGCTGTTGCCGCAGCGGCGGCCCGGATGGGTCTATCCCGCAATCGTTCTGGCTACGGCGGCCGCCGCGGGGCTTCCCTTCGCCAGCCTTCTGGGGATGTGACGGATGCAGACGAACTTCACCCCCGAACAGCTGGCCGATCCCGGCACCGCGCGCGCGAACCGGATCCTGCGGGCCTG
>JBJOQI010000274.1:0-2830 GCA_046050045.1 Pseudomonadota bacterium
TCGTGATCGTGCGAATGCCCGTGGTCACTGGCCTGGTCGTGACCCTCGTGCCGGGTCGCTTCCCCGGCGGCCTGCGCGGGGGACCCGGCCTCATCGCCGTGATCGACGACCTCCATCCCCGGAACCTCGTCGCGGTCGCTGTCGGCCGCGACCTCGTCGGATGCCCTCACCTCGTCCTGCGGGGCGGCGGCCTCGGCACGGGACTGCGGGCGCGGACCGCGGCGGCGGCCGCGCGGGCCTTCCTCTGCGTCCATCGCGGCGGCATAGGCGCGCTCTTCCTCGAGCAGGGCCTGACGGTCGGCGACCGGGATCTGATAGTAATCCGGATGGATTTCCGAGAAGGCAAGGAACCCGTGGCGGTTTCCGCCGTAGTCGACGAAGGCCGCCTGCAGCGACGGCTCGACCCGCGTGACCTTCGCTAGATAGATGTTTCCTGCCAGTTGTCGCTTGTTGACGGTCTCAAAGTCGAACTCCTCGACCTTGTTTCCGTCGACCACCACGACGCGGGTCTCTTCCGCGTGGGTGGCATCGATAAGCATCTTCTTTGCCATTTATCATGTCTTTCGACCGCGCAGCCGACGGCAGGCCCTGGCGGACCCGATGACGACAGCACGGTTTGGATTGGAGCAAGCCGGCGCATCGCACGGTAACCGGGACGGCGGGACAGTGGCCCTGCATCATCACGGTTCGCAAAATGGTCGCACAGCATTGCGGTTCTAGTGTCCCAGAGCCCTTGCGGACCCCAATGTGAAAGCCCTCACCTTGTTGCGGTTTCGGGCAAATGTTGGCCCTTTCGGGCCGGTCGTATCTGCCGGACTCACTGGTCCTGACTGCGTGAGCCAGAGACCGTCTGCACGGCAAGGAAACTCGCGTGTCACCCGGCAAGCCGGAACTGGCCGACCAGGCCCGGATGACATGCCGGCACCATAGCGGCCTTGAGCGAACCTCTGCAATGGCCAATTTGCGCATCGGGCGACCGGACACAACCCCAAGTTGAGTTTCCGACTTGGCAGGGGATGGCGTTCTGCGCCCCTTGCGCGATCGGGCAGACCGAAGATCAACCGAAAGGCGTCCCATTCGCCCGCCCGGCTTTACCTTGCGTTAATTCAGCGTGAAAGCGCGGACCCCGAAGTTGCCCGGTCGCGGGCTTCGGCCTTTCCTGCGTCTAGCCCGAATGGACCATGATGGAGCCCGGACATGAAGATGGACAAGCAAGGCAGCCTGAACGGCGCGTCCTTTGCCAGCGCCGCCGCCGCATCGGTTCCGGCAGCGGCAGGGATGCTGCTGTCGGTGGAACCGGGTCTTGCGGTCTACCGGCTCGCCTCCGGGCAGATCCTGCACATCATCGGCACCGACCTTGCACCGGACAGCGCCGGGACGGTCGTCTCGGGCCGGATATCGCGGATTCAGGTCGCCACCCTGGACGCTCCGGCGCAGGACGACGCCCTGCACTGGTTGCGCAACACCATGCAGATGACCCAGGCCGAGGCCGAGATTGCGGTCGCGATCAGTGACGGCCAGTCATTGAACGAGATCGCAGCCACCCGCAGCGTCAGCATCCACACCGTGCGCAATCAGGTCAAATCGGCCCTGGGCAAGTCCGGGGCGCGCAGGCAGGCCGACCTGGTGCGGCTGGTCGCCCTGCTCCGCGCATCCGGAACCGCGGCCTGAACCCCCGCAAGACGCGCGGCGTCAGAGCTTGTTGTCGCGACGATAGATCCAGTCGTGGTCCGGGTCGTTCTGGAACCGCCACTTGCGGATCGGCCCGGCCATGACGTTCAGGTAGTACATGTCATAGCCGTACGGCGCCCCGACCGGGTGGTGTCCCTTCGGGACCAGCGTGACGTCGTGGTTCTTCACGACCATGGACTCGTCCAGTTCCCCGTCCTCGGTGTAGACCCGGTGCAGCCCGAAGCCCTGGGCCGGGTTCAGGCGGAAGTAATAGGTCTCCTCCAGATAGGTCATCCGGGGGAAGTCATCCTCGTCATGCCGGTGGCTCGGGTAGGACGACCAGTTGCCCTGCGGCGTATAGACCTCGGTCACCAGCAGGCTGTCGGCATAATCCTCGTTCTCCATCGCCACGTTGTTGATGAAGCGGGCATTCGCCCCCGTGCCGCGCTGGGTCAGGGTGATCCCCTCGGGCCCGATCCGCCGCGCCGCGTGGCCGCCCTTGCCGGGGGCCGTGCACACGGCCAGGGTCAGTGCGGTCTCGGCCACGGCCTCCCAGTGCGAGCCGTTCGGCACATAGAGGCAATGCGGCGGGGTCTTTTCGAAGACATCCATCCGCTCGCCCAGAAGCCCGAAATCGACGCCCCCGGCCGAGATCATGGCCTTGCCCTCGACCACGACAAGGATCACCTCGCGGTCGCCCGTCGCCTCGGCCGCCGTCTCGCCCGGCTGCAGGCGATAGAGACCAAAGCCCACATAGCCCCAGCCCGCGCCCTCGGGCGTGATGTCATGGACCTTGCCCGTGGTCCCGACCGGCTTGCGCAGAAGGTTCGCCATCATGTGCCTCAGTTCACCAGCCACTGTTTCTTGGTGCCTGCCTCGTACTTCTCGCGCGCGGCCCGCACCTCGGCGCGTTCCGACACCTCGGGAACCGCGACTTCCCACCAGGAACCGCCTGCACCGGTGCCGGGGATCGGGTCGGTGTCGATCACGATCACGGTCGGCAGCCTGGCTCCCTTGGCAGCCTGCATCTCGGCCTCGAGCTCGGCAATCGACCCGGCCTTCCTGACGATCGCCCCCATCGACCCGGCATGCGCCACGAAGTCGATGTGCGAGGGGTTCACGTGATAGGCGGTGTCGAGCAGGTTGTTGAACGACGCCG
>JBJOQI010000275.1:0-4519 GCA_046050045.1 Pseudomonadota bacterium
TCGTGATCGCAACGCCCGCGCCGATGCCGACCGCGACCCGCGCGCGGTTCTACCCCGGCGAGGACCGCACCCCGCTTGCCGACCCAACGGCCGAGGCCGCGCGCATCCTCTCGGCCCTTGCCGCCGGCTGAGTTGACGTCCCGCCCCGCTGCCCCATCTTCACCGGTCCCGATGAAGGCAACGGAACAATGCCTCGACAGCGCCGCAAGTGCGATCTTCCGACAAAGCCGTGCCTGACGTGCCGGCGCCCGTTCGCCTGGCGGCGCAAATGGGCGCGCGACTGGGACGGGGTGCTCTATTGCTCGGACCGCTGCCGGTCTGCACGGCCGCGCGCCGCCGCCGCGCCGGATACCTGCGCCGGGCGACTGGACTTGGACCAAGCCTCGGCCCTACTACTGGGGCAAAAGCGAATGGGACGGGGGACGCAAGGTGACGGAACGGGTGGATCGCAACGGCCTGAAGGTCGCAAGGGTTCTGGCTGACTTCATCGAAAGCCGGGCCCTGCCCGGAACCGGGGTCGCGGCGCAGGCCTTCTGGTCGGGTCTTGCTGCCCTGATCCGCGACCTTGGACCGAAGAACCGCGCCCTGCTTGCCCGGCGCGACGCGTTGCAGGCCCGTATCGACGCCTGGCACCTTGCCCGCCGCGGGCAGGACCATGACCCTGCCGCCTACGAGGCCTTTCTGCGTGAAATCGGCTACATCGTTCCCGAAGGCCCGGCCTTCACCATCGAAACCACCGGGACCGACCCGGAGATCGCGGCGATTGCGGGCCCGCAGCTTGTGGTTCCGGTGATGAACGCCCGCTACGCGCTCAATGCCGCGAATGCGCGCTGGGGGTCGCTCTATGAAGCGCTCTACGGCACCGACGCTCTGGGCGACCTGCCCGCGGGCAAGGGCTACGATCCCGCGCGTGGTGCCCGTGTCATCGCCTGGGGTCGCGCGCATCTCGACGCCGCGGCACCGCTTGCCAGGGGATCATGGGCCGACATCACCGGCCTTGCCGTGCAGGACGGTGCCCTTGTCGCCGCCACGCCCTCTGGCCCGGTGGGCCTGCGCGAGCCCTCCCAGTTCGCCGGCCACGCCGACGACCTCTGCGAGCTTCAGGCCCTGATCTGCGTCAACGGCCTGTTTCTTGAAATCCTCGTCGACCGGACGACCGCCATCGGCAAGTCCGACGCGGCGGGCATTTCCGACATCTTCGTGGAAAGCGCGCTTTCCGCGATCATGGACTGCGAGGACAGCATCGCCGCTGTAGACGCCGAGGACAAGGTCGCGGCCTATGCCAACTGGCTGGGCCTGATGCAGGGCGACCTGTCCGAAGAGGTCACGAAGGGCGGCAAGACGATTCTGCGCAAGCTGAACCCGGACGTCGACTACACGGCCCCCGATGGCAGCCGCCTGCCCGTGAAGTGCCGCGCGCTGATGCTGGTGCGCAACGTGGGCCACCTGATGACCAACCCCGCCATCCTCGACGCTGACGGGCGCGAGGTGGGCGAGGGCCTGATGGACGCGATGGTCACGACGCTGTGCGCCATGCACGACCTGCAAAAGACCGATGGCCCGCGCAATTCGGCGCATGGCTCTGTCTATGTGGTCAAACCCAAGATGCACGGCCCCGAAGAAGTGGCCTTTGCCGTCGAGATCTTCGACCGGGTCGAGGCGGCACTGGGCCTGCCGCGCAATACGGTGAAGCTTGGCATCATGGACGAGGAACGCCGCACCAGCGTCAACCTGAAGGAATGCATCCGCGCGGCGAAGTTGCGGGTGGCCTTCATCAACACGGGTTTCCTCGACCGCACGGGCGACGAGATTCACACCAGCATGGAAGCCGGGCCCATGGTGCGGAAGGGCGACATGAAGACCCAGCCCTGGATTTCCGCCTACGAGGACCGCAACGTCGATATCGGCCTTGCCTGCGGGCTGTCGGGCAGGGCGCAGATCGGCAAGGGCATGTGGGCCGCCCCCGACCTCATGTCCGCGATGCTCGACCAGAAGATCGGCCATCCGAAGGCGGGGGCGAACTGCGCCTGGGTGCCGTCGCCCACCGCGGCCACGCTCCATGCCACCCACTATCACCGGATCGATGTCTTTTCCCGCCAGCGTGAGATTGCCGCGATGGGGCGCCCGGCACGGTTGGGCGACCTGCTGGCGATCCCGGTCGCCCGCGGCGTGAACTGGTCCGAGGCCGAAATCAGCTCGGAAATCGAGAACAACGCCCAGGGCATCCTCGGCTATGTCGTGCGCTGGGTCGATCAGGGTATCGGCTGCTCCAAGGTGCCGGACATCCACGACGTGGCCCTGATGGAAGACCGCGCGACTTGCCGGATCAGCTCGCAGGCGCTGGCGAACTGGCTGCACCACGGCGTCGTTTCCCAGGCGCAGGTCATGGCCGCGATGCGGAAGATGGCCGCAGTCGTCGATCGCCAGAACGCAGGCGACCCCCTCTATCGCCCGATGGCCCCCGGCTTCGACGGCGTGGCCTTCCTGGCGGCCTGCGATCTGGTCTTCAAGGGGCGCGAACAGCCCTCGGGCTATACCGAGCCCGTCCTGCATGCCCGCCGGATCGAGGCGAAGGCCGCCCGCTGACGCATCGCGCAACAAAGCCGCGCAGTCCGGGGGCTTGGTGACGCCGAAACGGGCAATCGCACCCTGATTGTGCGCCCCTGAACGCCGCGCAGCCTTTTGTCTGCCCGTTTCCCGCGTTACATTCCTGTCAAAACCGGGAAGGAAACGATCATGGCGCGGCCCGTTGTCGGGATCATTGGCAACATGAGTCTCTTGAACAACGAGTACCCCGCGCACGCCAGCGGGACGATGAACACCTCCGCGGTGGCCGAGGTGGCGGGCTGCCTGCCGCTGGTCATCCCCACCGATCCGCGCTTCGTTTCCGTGCCCGAACTGCTGGACGTCTGCGACGGGTTCCTGCTGACCGGCGGCCGCCCCAACGTCCACCCCGAGGAATACGGCGAGGAGGAAACCGAAAAGCACGGCGCCTTCGACCGCGCCCGCGATGCAGTGACCTTGCCCCTGATCCGCGCCTGCGTCGAACGCGGCCAGCCCTTCCTCGGCGTCTGCCGCGGCTTTCAGGAGGTGAACGTGGCCATGGGCGGCACCCTCTGGCCCGAGATCCGCGAACTGCCGGGCCGGATGAACCACCGCATGCCGCCCGACGGCACGCTGGAAGAAAAATTCGCCCTGCGCCATGCGGTGCGTTTTGCCGAAGGCGGCGTGTTCCACCGCCTGTTCGGCGCGCAGGAGGTGATGACGAACACCCTGCACGGGCAGGGCATCAAATGCGCCGGCGCACGCATCGTCATCGACGGTCATGCCCCCGACGGCACGCCCGAGGCAATCTACATCAAGGACGCGCCGGGCTTCACCCTGTCGGTGCAGTGGCACCCGGAGTTCAACGCCGCCAACGACCCCGTCTCGCGCCCGCTGTTCACGGCGTTCGGCGCGGCAGTCCACGCCTTCGCGGGCAAGTCCGGGGCGCGGCTGAAGACTGCCTGACGCCCTTGCAAAGATCCGGACCCTGAGGCAAGACTTTCGCCGAAATCGTTTTAGACGCCTGCGGGCGGCCCGAGGGAGAGAACCGGATGAAACGCTCGCGCATCAACCACATCATGGCCGAGGCCGATGACTTCATCCGCTCGTTCGGCTTTGTCCTGCCGCCCTTCGCCTACTGGACGCCAGAGGAATTCCACGCCAACCGCGACCGCGCCGCCAAGATCATCGATGCGCGGATGGGCTGGGACATCACCGACTATGGCCAGGGCGACTTCGACAACCTCGGGCTGTTCCTGTTCACGCTGAGGAACGGCAACCTCGCCGACCTGCAGCGCGGCGGGGGCATGTGCTATGCCGAGAAACTGCTGATCTCGCGGCAGGACCAGCTGTCGCCCTGCCACACCCATGTCATCAAGGCCGAGGACATCATCAACCGCGGCGGTGCGACGCTGGCGGTGAAGCTGAACGGCTCGAATCCCGACGGCACCTTCAGCGAAACCGCAGGCGGCACGGTGATGTGCGACGGCGTGGCGCGGGCCTTCGCGGGCGGCGAGACGATCTTGCTGAAACCCGGCGAAAGCGTCACGCTGCTGCCCGGCGACTGGCACGCCTTCTGGGGCGAGGGCGGCGACGTCCTGATCGGTGAGGTCTCGACCGTGAACGACGATGTGACCGACAATGTCTTCGTCTCGAAGATCGGGCGCTTCGCCAGCGTCGAGGAAGACGTGGCCCCCACGCACCTGCTGGTCAGCGATTACGACAAGTTCCTGGGCTGAGGGCCGGGCGCTGCCCTGACCCGCCCGCAAGTGCCTGCGGGCGCTGGATTAATCCGGGACGGACGGGCTGCGCAGAACGTATGCTGGGCGTATGATCCACGTATGACGCATGTTCATACGTTGGGGGCTGGCGGGGGCGTTAACCAAGGGGTGAGCCGGGGCAGTCCGAGTGACTCGGGGCAGGCCCCGGCCTACTTCAGAAGGGCCGCCTGAAGGATATCGACGAACTGCTTTGC
>JBJOQI010000276.1:0-5692 GCA_046050045.1 Pseudomonadota bacterium
TCCTGGCCAACACGAAAACCGGATCAACCTCCATCGAGGCGGCGCTGGAACAGATGGCCCATGTTGCCATCCGGCGGCCGCCGCAGCTCAAGCACATCCGCGCGCGCAGCTTCAACCAGCACTTCCGGCCGCTGCTGCACAGCAAGGGCGGCGGCAGCTTTACCACCATCGCCCTGATGCGCGATCCGGTCGACTGGCTCGGCTCGTGGTTCCGCTACCGCCAGCGCGATGACCTCGGCGATACTGCACCCTCGACCGCGGGGCTGGACTTCACCGCCTTCGTCGAGGCCTATCTGTCCCCCGAACCTCCGGACTTTGCCAACGTGGGATCGCAGGCCGGGTTTCTGGGCGACGCGA
The DNA here is from genome assembly GCA_046050045.1 of Pseudomonadota bacterium. Classification (GTDB taxonomy): domain Bacteria; phylum Pseudomonadota; class Alphaproteobacteria; order Rhodobacterales; family Rhodobacteraceae; genus JAOADN01. Next base: position 358 of record JBJOQI010000276.1, read on the forward strand.
AAGGCAACCTGCTGGTCGACCGCGTCTTCCGCTACGAGGCTCTCGACAGTTTCGTGCATTTCCTCGAAGACACGCTCGGCTGCGCGATCACCCTGCCCCATATCAACGTCTCGCCCAAGGCGCCGATGGACCTGCCCGGCCCGCTGCGCGACCGCCTGATGCAGGCCCTCGCCCCGGACTACGCAATCTACAACGCGCTGGCCTGAGGGCGGGTTGCGCAGGTCTGGGGATCAGTCTCGCTGGCCTGGGGGCAGTCAGGCTGGCCTGATAGTCGGTTCCTCTCGCCCGACCATCGGTTCCGTCGGCCCGGGGTGGGTTCCACCTGTCCGGGGTCTGTCACGCTGGCCTGGGGGCGGTTCAGCTGGCCTGAGATCTGTCACGCTCGCCTGATGGTCGGTTCCTCTCGCCTGATCATCGGTTCCGTCGGCCCCGGGGCGGGTAGCGCCTGTCCGGGGTCTGTCGCGCCAGCCCTGGGGTCGGTATCGCTGGCCTGACGGTCGGTTCCGCCGGTCTGTCACCCGACGGGTCGCAGGCAGCAACCAATATCCACGGGCCAATCTGGCACCCGCACCGACCCCGACTTCGTCCGCAGAGCGGCTCCGCCAACTGCTCCGCCGACGTCTTCATTGGCAGGCCCGAAGGCCCTCGGCACCCGACCCGGCGCGGCCCGGCCTTGCCCCGCCCGGAGCCTCAGTGCAACTGCCGCTGCACCGTCGCCGTCAGTTCGGACAGCGAGAAGGGCTTGGGAAGGAAGGTCGAATTCGGAATCTCGGTCCGGGCCTCGCCAAAACTGTCCTCGGCATAGCCCGAGACAAAGACGACGCGCGTGCCGGGCCTGTCCTGCAGCGCCTCGCGCACCCAGGTCGGCCCGTCCTTGCCCGGCATGATGACATCGGTCACGAAGACATCGACCGACAGATCCGGGTCGGCCAGCAGGTTCAGCGCCTCTTCGGCGTTCTGCGCCTCGATCACGGTAAAGCCGCGCATCCGCAACGCCCGGCTGGCGAAGGTGCGCACCGGCGTCTCGTCCTCGACCAGCAGGACGACGCCCTCTCCGGGCTGCATCGCGCGGCGCGGCGGCGTGGCCGACACGGGCTGGACATTCGCCGCCGCCAGATCGACGAATTCCCGCGCCCGGAAGTACAGCGAAAACGTCGTCCCGACACCGACCGCGCTGTCGCAGAAGATGAAACCGCCGGTCTGTTTCATGATGCCATAGACGGTCGACAGGCCAAGACCCGTGCCTTCGCCGGTACGCTTGGTCGTGTAGAAGGGCTCGAAGATCTTCTGCACGTTCTCGGGCGCGATGCCCACGCCCTGATCCGAGACGCGCACCACCACATAGTCGCCCGCCGGAACCCGCGCGCGGTCGCGCACCAGCGGATCTGCCAGCACCTCGTTCGAGGTGGTGATCTCGATCGCCCCGCCTGCAGGCATGGCGTCGCGGGCGTTCACCACCAGGTTCATGATGACCTGTTCCAGTTGCCGCCGGTCTGCCCGGATCGGACGCAGGCCGGGGTCGTGCTTCAGCACCAGCCTGACCCTTTCGCCCACCAGCCGGTTCAGCAGATGCGTCAGGTCCGACAGCGTGTCGGCCAGGTCAATCACGCTTGGCGTCAGCGTCTGCTTGCGCGAAAAGGCCAGGAGTTGCCCCACAAGGCTTGCCGCGCGGTTGGCGTTCTGGCTGATCTGCACCAGATCGGCGTAGTCGGGGTCGCTGCTGCCGTGCCGCACCAGAAGCAGGTCGCAATGGCCGGAAATGGCGGTCAGCAGGTTGTTGAAGTCATGTGCCACACCACCGGCCAGCTGGCCGATCGCCTGCATCTTCTGGCTCTGCACGAACTGCGCCTCGAGCGTCTTGAGCTGGGTGGCATCGGTCAGGACGGCCAACAGGCCGTCACCGCCGGGAAAGGACGCGCGCGACAGCATCACCTGCAGAAAGATGTCGCGATCCCCGCCGCGGGCCTTCAGCACCTCACCATCCGCCCCGGTCCGTCCCGCCGATGAATCGCTGATCCAGTCCGCCACCGGCCGGCCGAGCCCTTCGAACCGGTCCGACAGCCGGTCGCCCGGCCCGACCTTGCCGATCAGCCCCTCGGCGGTCGCATTGGCCCCAAGGATTTCGCCATCCCGGCCAAGCCGCAGCAACGCGACCGGCAGGTTGTCGAAGGTCGTGTCCCTGACCTCGATGTCCGAGGCACCGGGCTGCGAGGGCAGGAAATACATCTCGCGCCGGCCGCCCGGCCCCTCGATCTCGACCACGCGGGCCCGCACCGTCCCCTCCAGCGTCGACACGTCGGTCTCGGCCCCCGACACGACGGGCAGGTTCGGGAAGATGCGGTCTAGCGTCTTCACCCGTTCGCCCAAAAAGCGGCGCAGCGCGTCGTTCATGAACAGGACCGTCCCGGTCTTCGAGACGGTCAGCATCGGCAGGCTGATGCTTTCCGCGCCGCGCCCGCCGACTGCACGTTCCACCATGTCCTCCAGCCGCCAAAGGAAGCGGTCGCCGCCCATCCGGTGCACGGCAAGCCGGACGTGCCCGCGCCGCGTTGCGATGTCCTCGCTGGAAAAGCCGGTGGCCAGCGCCCGGTTCTGCAAGCGTTCGATCACCGGGGCGGGGCTGGCAAAGACCTCGCCCAGAACACGCGTCAGGGTCTGGCCGGTCCGCACGCCATGCCGCAACACGGCGGCCTTGTTGGCAAAGCCGATCTCGCCGACCAGGTCGGCCAGAAAGCTTGGCGCCGCATCATGGGTCACGAAGGCGGTGATCTGGTCGCCCGCCGCGCTGTCCAGCCGCCCGCGCTGCCGGGCAATCCACATCACCGTGATCGCCAGCGCCCCGAGCGTTGCCGCCACCGCCAACGCGATAAGGGCCGCGCTGGCCCCGAAGGTTTCGGGCAGAACCGCCGCAACCCCGAAGACTACCAGGGCCACCAGCCCGAGATAGACCCCGCCCGAAGCCGGCCGTACCGGGCGCCGGGCGGCCATGCCTTGGGTCAGCACAGACTGAGACACGCAGGGATCTCCGCACAAGAATCAACTGGGCCTATTGCCCCGTCAAATCGTTAACCGCCGCTTAAACGCAAACCACCTCAACCTTCGGATGTGGTAGGTGCGCCGCTGCTTCGCGTCAAGATTGCAGCGAAGAACCCGTCGCCGCCCTCGGTCGGCAGCAGCCGGCGCGATGTCTCGCAGTGCCAGCCGGGGTGCGCGGACAGAAAGGCCGTGACCTGCGCCTCGTTCTCGCGTGCCAGAAGCGAGCAGGTGAAATAGGCCAGCATGCCGCCGGGCCGCACCAGCGGCGCACAATCGCGCAGGATCTGCTCTTGCACGCGGGCAAGCTGCTCCAGCGCCGCGGGGGTCAGCCGCCACTTCGCCTCCGGGTCGCGCGACCAGGTCCCGGACCCCGAACAGGGCACGTCCGCGACCACCAGGTCGAAGGGCGCGCGCCGTGGAAGTTCACTGGTTGCGACGATCCCGACCCTGACCCCGGCCCTTGCGGCGCGTGCGGGCAGGTCGGCCATGCGGCGCGCAATGGCGTCATGGGCGGTGAACCGCGCCGCCGGTTCGCGGGCGGCCAGCGCGAGCGTCTTGCCGCCGCCGCCCGCGCAATAGTCCAGCACATTCGCCGCGGGATACAGTGGCAGCAACTCGCAGATGGCCTGGCTTGCCGCGTCCTGCACCTCGACCCGGCCTTCGGCATAGATGATCGAGGCGCGCAGTCTTCCCGCATTCGCCGTCACCTCCAGCGCGGTCGGGGCCAGCGCATGCGGCCGGGCCTCGATCCCTTCCGCAGACAGCGCCGCCATCGCGGCCGCCCGGTCCGTCACCCGGCGGTTCACGCGCAGGAAGACCGGCGCGCGGTCGCGCAGTCGCAGCAGGACGGGCCCGGCCTCTGCGCCCAGGTCATGGCGCAGCACCTCGTGCAGCCAGTCCGGCACGTCAAGCCGCACCGCGTCGGGCCAGGTCTCCAGCGGTGCCGCACCCTTCAGCGCCGCCTGCTCTGCCACGGTCAATGGCGCTGGCGCGTGCCGCTCGCCGGTAAAGACCGAGGCCGGATCACTCCCCCCGTCCACCAGCAGCCCGAGCATCAATTGCCGCCCGCTTGCCCCGTCACCACCCCCGGACAGCGCCCCGAGGCTGCGACGCTGCCGCAGGGCCTGAAAGACCAGATCGCGCACCGCCGCGCGGTCCCCCGATCCGGCAAACCGGCTCGACCGCGACCAGCCCAGCAACGCCTGCTCGGCCGGGCTTCCGTCAAGGATGCGGTCCAGGATCTCCGCCGCCGCGGCGACCCGAGCGGCTGGCGTCATTGACGGCGCTCCCGGCGGGTGGCGCGCGACAGGATCGGGAGAATGGGATCGACCGGCACCACGCGGCTCCTACCGGCACCCGATGCCGGTGGCGCGGGCGCATTGCCGCCGTCCCGACAGGACCAAGCGGAATTCTGGTGCCGGATGAGGGATTTGAACCCCCGACCTTCGGTTTACAAAACCGCTGCACTACCGCTGTGCTAATCCGGCGCCGCCAGTCCTGTAGCAGCGCCGGACGTTTGATGCAACGCCACCGGACAGTCCGGCGACGCCCCGGATCAGGCGAAGATGAAGTCCGAGGTCGTGACCTTGTTCAGGCCCGTCATCTCGATCGCATGGTCAAAGACCGCGTCGCCATCGACATCGGCATAGACGAAGATCTTGCCGACACCGACCTCGTACCAGATCGAGTTCGCCGCCGCCGTCGTGCCCGAGAAGTTGAACTCGTCGGTCACGCCCACGGTGTTGATGTCGGCGTCAAGGAACTTGACCTCGATCTTGTCGGTCCCGCGCACGAAGTCGGTGATCTTGTCAAGCTCTGCACCGGCAATGCCGATGTCCTCGTCGAAGAAGCGGAAGACATCCTTGCCCAGGCCACCGGTCATCGTGTCGTTGCCCTGCTCGCCGGCCAGCTTGTCGTTGCCGGTGCTGGCGTTCAGCACGTCGTCATCCGCGCCACCGAACAGCTTGTCGTTGCCGACGCCCGAGTTCACCGTGTCGAAGCCCTCGTCGCCGTACAGCCAGTCATTGCCGTCCGTGTCGATCAGCCGGTCGTCGTCATCACCGCCATGCAGCGAGTCGTTGTCCAGACCGCCGGTGACCGTGTCGTTGCCTTCCTCGACCCAGATCTCGTTCTTGACCTGGTTGCCGGTCAGTTCGTCATTGCCCAACCCGCCGGACGCATTCTCGATGAAGGCCTTGTTGGCGATGGTGTAGCCGCCGACAATCCCGTCGTTCCAGGACACGTAGCCGCCCGCATTGGCACCCGTCAGCTGCGCCATGCGCAGGTCGATCACGCAGTC
>JBJOQI010000277.1:0-2710 GCA_046050045.1 Pseudomonadota bacterium
CCGGCCGACTCGATTGCGATCCTCAAACTGATGGGATTGCAGCTCTCCTCGCACCTGCAGTTCGAAGTGCAGCGCGCGCGCCTGTCCTTGCTGTCCAGCGAATGGGCCGACGACCTGATGCCGGATCTGCTGGGTCCGGGCCTCGCCGCCCTGCCGCCCTACGCAAGCCTTTACCCCGGCATGACGCTTGACCGATATGCGGCGTCGGTTCCCGACCCGGCACTCGACGTTCCGCTGTCGCCGTTCCGAAGCGCCGTCTTCAGCAATGCCTCGAACGCCTGGGCAGCTGCGCCGGCCCGGTCGGCCGCGAATGGCTCGCTGCTCGCAAGCGACCCGCACATGGGGTTTACCGCGCCGACGGTCTGGTACCTCGCGCGGCTTGAACTCGCGTCGGGTGGTGTGATCGGCGGCACGATTCCCGGTGTTCCTGCGGTGATCTCGGGGCGCAACGCCGGGCTCGGCTGGGGCCTGACCTCGAGCTATCTCGATGATCAGGACGTCTACATCGAAGAGCTGAACCCCGGTGACCCCGAGCGCTACCGCACGCCGGAAGGCTGGAAACCCTTCGTCTCGCGCCGGTCGATCATCGAGGTGAAGGACGCCGCACCCGTCACGCTGACCCTGCGCTGGACCGACAACGGACCGGTGATTCCGGGGTCTCACTTCAACCTGGAGGCGATAACTCCACCCGGACACGTCACCGCGCTGGCCTGGACGGTGCTGGACCCCGCCGATACGACGATGACGGCGGCGATCCGGCTGATGAAGGCGCAGACGATCGAAGAAGGCGTCGCCGCGGGCGAGTACTTCGTCGCTCCCAGCCAGAACATCACGATGGCCGACAAGACCGGCGTCGGCATGGTCATGGTCGGCAAGATGCCCCGCCGCGATCCGGGGCACCAGAGCCAGGGGCGCCTGCCATCGCCCGGGTGGGACATGCGCAACCGCTGGCAGGGATACTTCCCCTATTCCGAGAATCCGCGCTTCCTCCGGCCCGAAGGCGGCATTGTCGGCAATACCAACAACAAGATCATCGACCGGCCCTTCCCCAACCACGTCAGTTTCGACTGGGGCGATACGAGCCGCATTCACCGCTGGACCCGCCTGATGCAGGAACGCGAGGTCCACAGCCGGGAGAGTTTTGTTGCCGCGCAACTCGACACCGTGTCGCCGGATGCGCGCACCATCCTGCCCCTGATCGGCAAGGATCTGTGGTTTACCGGTGAAGCCGCCGAAGAGGGAACGCCCGAACGCCTCCGGCAGCGCGCGCTCGAGCTTCTGGCGGCCTGGGACGGCGAGATGAACGAGCATCTGCCGGAGCCGCTGATCTATGCATCCTGGGTACGGGCGCTGCAGCAACGCCTGATCGTGGACGAGATCGGGACGCTCGCGGATGAGTTCCGGCACGTCGAGCCGCAATTCCTGGAACGGGTATACCGCGACATCGCCGGGGCAAGCCGCTGGTGCGACGTGCTTCAGTCGAGCCCGACCGAGACCTGCGCCGACATCGCCCGCATGTCGCTTGACGACGCCCTGCTCTGGCTGTCCGAACGCTACGGGCGTGACCCGGGCAGCTGGCGCTGGGGCGATGCGCACGAGGCGACGCACGACCACCCGGTGCTAGGCGAGACGCCGATCCTGAAATGGCTCGTCAACATCCGGCAGTCGACCAGCGGCGGTGATGACACGCTGATGCGCGGCAGGACCGGGGGCGATCCGGCCCGGCCCTTCCTGAACGTACACGGGGCGGGCTATCGCGGCGTCTACGACTTCGCCGACCCGGACTCGTCGGTCTTCATCATCTCGACAGGGCAGTCGGGGCATCCCTTCAGCCGGTCCTATGACGATCTGTCAGAGCTTTGGCGCCGGGGCGAGTACATCCCGATGAGTCTCGATCCCGACCTCGCGCGTGCGGCTGCAACCGGCATCACGACGCTGACACCCGGCGAATGACGGTCAGGCGACCAGGCGGTCTGCGGCACCGAAGCCAGCCAGGCGCGCGGCGATCACCGCATTCCGTCCGGTCAGAACCGGGCGCGCTGCCGGTTGGGTCCTGTCCCCGCAGCCGACACTGACGCCATCGGCCCAGATGACTTCGCTGTCACCAAGATCCAACGTGATCATCTGGACGGCCTGCGGCCGACGCAGCATCGTCACGCCATCCCCGTCGATCAGGGATTCGGCCGGCACCAGCACTTCTGCCGCACCATAGAGTTCCCCGAAGCACGGAGCCGTGATCAGCAGGCCAGTCCGCGGCGACAGGCACAGGTCGAACGCGTTTCCGAGCCTGCCCGCGGCCACTTGGATGAGGGCGTCAAGCCCGGACGCCCGAACCGAGCGGACCGGGCGATAGCCCGAATCGCGTGTCAGAACGCGCATTCCAGGGGTCAGACGAGCGGCCTCGACCTCACCGGAAATGGTTGCAACCCTGGCAGTTGCGGCAAAGAGAGATTGAAGGGTGGTATCGGCCGCCGCAGACGGACGAAGCGCCTCGGCAAGCACAATGCCGGAAAAACTGGCCGCGTCGCCCGACGGAAAGACTGATCCGTCACGGATCGTAGGCATCGGGCTGAACGCGGTCACGTCACTCGTCCTCGCACATTCCTGAGGCAGAACTGTTTCCGCCTGCCACCTTGATCGCTGGGGATTCGGGCGAAACAGCGGCACCATAGGCCCGAAACCGGGACAATCAGGGGGGAATATCAGGGCT
>JBJOQI010000278.1:0-7909 GCA_046050045.1 Pseudomonadota bacterium
CGCGACCCCGTCGTCTTTCCCTTCTTCATGTCCGACGGCTGGTTCATCCGCAGCCAGCTTCCCCGTCGGCTGGCCGAGGCGGGGGCGGACAACCTGCGAATCCTGACGCCCTTCGGCCTGCTCGACGCGACTGAACGTCTGGCAGTCGACCTGACCCGCAAGGCCGCCGCCGACCGCGGCTGGTCCGAAGGCGAAACCACCCTGATCCTTGCCGCGCATGGGTCGGGCGCAAGCCGACAGCCCGCCGAAACCGCGAAGCGCACCAGAAACGCAATCGCCGCGTCAGCAGGCTTCCGGCAGGTCAGGCTCGGCTTCATCGAGGAACCGCCGCACCTGGAACAGGTGCTGACGAAGGTAGAGGGGCCCTCGCTGCTGCTGCCGCTCTTCGTGGCGCGCTGGGGCCATGTCGCAGGCGACATCCCCGACGCCGTCGCGGCAACGGGGTATCACGGCGCGGTGCTTCCGCCCCTCGGCACGGCGGACGCGGTGCCCGACATCATTGCCAAGGCGCTGCAGGCCTAGGCTTTCGTCCTCGCCCCGTCCGGGTCGTACATGGGCCGCAGGCTGGCCACGGCCCCGATCCGCCGCCCGGCCACGTCGATTTCATAGGCCGAGCCCAGCACCGCCTCTGCGCTTTCCCCCGCGCAGGGCACGTAGCCCAGACCGATCGCCGCGCCGAGCGTGTGCCCATAGGCACCAGAGGTCAGTTGCCCCACGATCCGACCATCCCGCAGGATCGGCTCGTTGTGGTACAGCATCGCGTCAGGCTCGGTCAGCCGGAACTGGACCAGACGCCGGGCCAGGCCCACATCCTTCCGGCGCAGCACCGCATCGCGGCCGATGAAGCCAGGCTTCGTCGTCCTGACGGCAAAGCCCAGACCCGCCTCCAGCACGTGATCCTCGCAGGTGATGTCATGGCCGAAGTGACGAAAGGCCTTTTCGATCCGGCAGGTGTTCATCGCGTGCATCCCGCAGAGCTTGAGGCCCAGGTCCGCGCCCGCCTCGGCCAGCGTCTCGAACACATGGCCTGCCATGTCGGCGCTGACGAAGATCTCCCAGCCAAGCTCGCCCACGTAAGACACGCGATGCGCCCGGGCAAGGCCCATCCAGATCTCGATTTCCCGTGCCATGCCAAAGGGATGCGCGTCGTTGCTGAAGTCGTCCGGGCTGACCCGCGCCATCAGGTCCCGCGCCTTCGGCCCCATCACGGCCAGCACTCCTTCGCCCGCCGTCACATCCGTGATGACCGCCCGGTAGTGGCCCAGGTGCCGCTGCATCCAGTGCTGGTCCGCAGGCCGCGTCGCGGCGGGCGTGACGACAAGGAACGCCGTCTCCGACAATCGCGTGACCGTAACATCCGCCTCCATGCCGCCGTTTTCATTCAGGAATTGCGTATAGACGATCCGCCCCACCGGCACCGACATGTCGTTGCCGCTGATGTGGTTCAGAAAGGCCTCGGCCTCTGGCCCCTCGACACGCAGCTTGCCGAAGGACGACATGTCGTACATGCCCAGGCCCTCGCGCAGGGCGCGGTGTTCCTCGGCGTTGTTGGCAAACCAGTTCTGCGGACCCCAGGAATAGCGGTACTCCTTTTCCTGCCCGTCACGCGCGAACCAGTTGGCGCGCTCCCACCCTGCGATCTCGCCAAAGACCGCGCCCCGCGCCTTCAGTTGGTCATGGAATGGCGTCCGCCGCACCCCGCGCGCGGTCGCCTTCTGCCGGAACGGGAAGTGGTCGGCATAAAGCAGGCCCAGCGTTTCCGTCGACCGTTCAAACAGATAGCGGCGGTTCTTCTGGAACGGCTGGACCCGCGCGATATCGACATCACCCAGATCGAAGGGGCGCGACCCCGTCTCCATCCACTCGGCCAGCGCCATCCCCGCCCCGCCCGCCGACTGGATGCCGATCGAGTTGAAGCCTGCCGCGACCCAGTAGTTCCCGACCTCGCGCGCGGGACCGAGCAGATAGGAATTGTCCGGCGTGAAGCTTTCCGGCCCGTTGAAGAAGGTATGGATGCCCGCCTCACCCAAAAGCGGAATCCGGTGCACTGCCGCAGCCAGGATCGGCTCGAAGTGGTCGAAATCCTCGGGCAGTTGGTCAAAGCAGAAGCTGTCGGGAATGCCGTTCATGCCCCAGGGCTTGGCCTTGGGTTCAAAGGCCCCGACAAGGTATTTGCCCGCATCCTCTTTGTAGTAGGTGCACTCATCCGGCACCCGCAGCACGGGTTGCGGCCCAAGTCCGTCGATCGGCTCGGTCACGATGTAGAAGTGTTCGCAGGCATGCAGCGGCACGGCGACACCCGCCATCCGGCCAACCTCGTGGCCCCACATGCCCGCGCAGTTCACCACATGCTCGGCCGCGATATGGCCCGTGGCCTCGCCCATCTGCCAGTCGACACCGGTCACCGCACTGCCCGCCTGCCGGATGCCCGTGACCTTCACGCCTTCGGCCACGACGGCCCCGCGCATCCGCGCCCCCTTGGCCAACGCATGGGCGATGTTGGCGGGGTCGGCCTGCCCGTCGGTCGGCAGCCAGACGCCTGCGACCGCGCCATCGGTGTTCAGGTTCGGATAGCGCGCCTTGACCTCGGCCACGCTCAGTTCCTCGACCGGAACGCCGAAGGCGCGCGCCATCGCGGCCGACCGGAACAGCTCTTCCTTTCGCGCCTCGGTCAGCGCCACGCTGATCGAGCCCACCCGGCGATAGCCGGTGGCCACGCCCGTTTCCGCCTCGAGCCCGCCGTAGAGCTCTGCCGAATACTTCGCGAGCTTCGTCAGGTTCGCCGTCGCGCGAAGCTGCCCGATCAGCCCCGCCGCATGCCAGGTCGTGCCGCTTGTCAGTTGCTTGCGTTCCAGCAGAACCACATCGGTCCAGCCGAGCTTGGTCAGGTGGTAGGCCACCGAACAGCCGACGACCCCGCCCCCGATGATGACGACACGGGCATGAGTGGGAAGCGACGACATGACCTGAACCTCTTCTTTGGCCCGGATCATCCTAGGAGGTCCGACGTTGCCGGATCGTCTGTAAACGACCCCGCGCGTCGGGGATTCAACAGGTTCGCGGCCGGTGAAAGCTCAAAGCCCGCGCAGCGCTGCCCGGATCGCCCGGTTCTCGCCCCGCGCCAGCACCCAGGCGGCCACCCGCCGCGCCAGACCTTTGCGCCCCCGCGCCACCGCCTTCTGGAACAGTTCGCGCTGATAGCGCGGAAACTCCCGCCGTGCGCGCAGGGCCCGGTAGAACCCGGTCTCGGTCAGCGACCCGTCCAGCGCCGACAGGATCACCGGCGTCAGGATCCCCATCTGGTTCAGGGACGACCCGAGCCTGTGGCCCATCAGGGGCGTGCGCAGCTTCATCACGTTGCCGCCGGAGAAGCGGTTCACATGGCCCGCATCCAGCGCCTCATAGGGGTCAAACAGGATCGTCACCCGGCGCGCTGCGTCCGACGCCACCGCCGCATCGCCATACTTGCCGGAAAAGTCGCGGTCCCAGGCCATGCGGTAGCGCGTCTCCCAGGGGACCAGCGCACGATCCAGCGTCGACTGCGGGCTGATCGTCACCACATCCGCCCCCGGACAGGCCGCGACGAAGGCGGCCGCGGCGTAGCCGCCCATCGAGGCGCCGTAGAACACCACGCGGTCGAAACGGGCGAAGAACCCCTCGGCCGCCAGCCGGTCGAACTCTGCCGCCACCCAGGGGTCGCGATACCAGGTCCAGCCGTTGGCCATGACCCCCAGCATCGACCAGCCCTGCCGTTCGATGAAGGCAAAGCCCCAGGGCCTGCGTTCCTCGCGCTTGCCCATGGCGATGTCGAGGTTGTCAAAGGTCACGACCAACGTGCGCCCGCGCGGGATGAACAGGAAGGAATGCATCCCGTTGTCGCGGTAGAACCCCTCCGGCCCCGCCAGCCCGCGCGCGATTTCGGCCCAGGCGTCGTCATTGCCCACGACCTCGGGCGGCGGTTTCGGCATGAAGCGCGCACGGGTGACGGCGTGGCCGTCGCGGGACAGTTCTTCCACGACCTCGGTCGATCCGTATTCGCGCAGGAAGGGGAAGCCGCCCGACCCCTTGCGGATATCAAGGATCATCCGGCTGTCGGAATGGAAGCACCGCTCCAGCACCGGGGTCAGGTGCCGGATGCGGAAGGCATCGCCGAAGGCCGAAAGGTTCACGACCAGATCGACGGGGCGCAGGTCTTCCCGTCGCCGCACCACGCGGATCCGGTCCGCCGCCACGCCCAGCGCGGCCATCCTGTCGCGGTAGGGCGCGACCCAGCCGCTTTCGGCCTCGGGGAAAGTCCCGTCCGGGCCAAGGTCCACAAGGGTCACGGCACAATCCCAGCGCGCCACCGCCTCGGCCACCAGGTCGCCCCCCTGCCCGCCGATATCGGCAAGGCTTTCGATGCCGGAAAGTCCGTCGAACGCGCTGAGAGGGCCCGCGCTCACGCCTCGCCCTCCTCCTCGGGGTCCGGCACATGGCCTCGGATCGGCGCGGCGGCCGGGTCGATCCCGTGCCGTTTCAGCAGCATCCCGACGACCGACCGTGGCCGCGGCACGCCGCCATAGACCTGCATGATCCGGCTGCGCATCCGCCGCCCGTAGAAGTGAATCGAATAGGTCTCGTCGGTCACGTAGTCTTCCATCGGGATGCCGGGCTTCAGCATCAGCCTCCGGTCGGCATAGTGGAACGGGTAGAGCGCGACGCGGGGCATCGAATGCTTCACCTCGCCCGTCGCCTTCAGGAAATGGGTCAGCGCATGCGGCCCCCAGACGCCCCAGGGCATCTCGCCGGCATGGGCGGGGGTGCCCGCGTCGCGCTTCTCTTCAAGCTCGCGGCGGTATTTCTCGCCGTACCATTCGGGAATGGCGTATTCGTCGGCGGTAAAGTCCAGCAGCCCCGCCAGCGTGGCGCTGTCCTGCGGCAGGCCAAGGACACCGCCGTTGATCCCGGTCTCCGACTCCCAGGCGTGGAAGTGACCGTTCGGCGTATCGAACCGCCTGACGCAATAGGCATCCGTATCGGCCCAGATCGTGCGGTCCACCTTGGCCAGCATGTGATAGCGGAACAGGTCCGAATGCAGCGCCGGGCTGTTGGTGCGGCCGTGCCGCAGGAAGTTCACCTGCGGCAGGATCTCGTTGGCGTCCGCCATCTCGACGCCTTCGGGCGCATTGCCGATGGGTTCGTAATGATACAACCGGACGTGGTGGCCTGCATCGACAAACGACTTCAGGCACAGCTGTTCCAGGTAACTCAGGTCGCCCCCGATCCAGAGTGCCGCGATCTGATATTCCGTAGCCATGCCCGTCCTGCCCTCGCCTGCGCCTTTTGCGCGTTTTCTTGTGCGCCATCTTGGGGGCATAATCGCGTTTTGCCAACCATGGCCCGATCACCGGCGATGCGCCGGCCTTGGGCCGTGTTTGCCATGCCGCACCCGATTTGCTAGTCCTGAGCCAGCCGCGCGGCAAAGATGCGGCAGGCCAGAGCAGACCCGAAGGGCAAGGATGCCGGAGACGCCCCCACCCCGTTGCGAAGTCCTGCGCCGCACCCTCGGCGCGGGTGTCGTGCAGGGGTTGCGCTGTCTGGAAACCGTGGCCTGGGACGACGGCGCGACGCGCCACCTGCGGGCCTTCTTCGGCACCGGCACCGCGCCCCTGGACCTCTCTGCCCCTGCCCGCGTCGACTGCGCCAGCGTTACCGAGCTTCGCGCCATCTCGGGCGGGGTGATGGTCGCAGGCACGCTGCCCCGTGTGGGCGCGGCGCGCCTTGCCCTGCCCGGGGGCGAGGCGGACCTTGCCCCCGCCGCGCCGGAATGGGAACTGTTCCGGGGGCGAAATGTGCTCTTGGGCTTTCGCCTGGCCGAAACCCCGCAGACGGTGGCCGCGTGGCTCGACTATCACGCAAGGCACCACGACACCGACGCGGCGCTGGTCATCGACCGCGCCGAAACGGGGCACGATGCCTTTGCGGCGACCCTGTCGGCCGAGCTTGACCGGAGGGGTGTTTCGGTCCGGGTCGTGCTGCTCGACAGCCCGCTGCCGCTTGGCAAGCCCGGGATGGGCCCCGAGACGCACCCCTTCCTGGCCCCCGACGCGCCGGGCAAGGACCGGATGGAACAGCCCGCCCCCGACCCCTGGCTTGCCCCCCTGGGCGAAGGGCTGGTCCACGAGATCGCCAAGTGGCGCTTCCTTGCCGCCGCTCGGGCGGTCCTGACGCTTGATGTCTGCGACATCCTCGCCCCACGCGGTGACCAGCCCGCGGCCTTCGACCTCTGCCGGATGGCCGACAAGGGCGTGATCCTGATGGCGGGCCGCCGCATCTACCCCTGGCGCATCCGCGAGGGCCAGGCCGAGGCCTTCGGCGACCATATCTGCCGCCAGTTCGACGCGCGCCGGGGCATCGCCCGCTGGGGTGTCGCGCCCGACCTTGCGGGGCTGGAGAATACCTGGCGCGCGATCCGCGTGGCCTTCGCCAAGCCCGACCCCGGGCAGGTCGTGCCCTTCTGGCGCGCGATGGGCCTGCGCGTGCCGGGCCGCAAGGCCAGCGAGCTTGCCCCCAAGACCTCGCTGATCGAAGACCCGGCGCTGCTCGACCTGTCCACCGCGGTCTTCGGCCACAGGCCGGTGCGCCCGCCCGTCTCGCAGCCGAAACCGGCGGCGGCGGACCCTGCCGGCACGGGCCGGACCTGCATCGTCACCACGATGAAGAACGAAGGCCCCTTCATCCTCGAATGGCTGGCCTATCACCGCGCCATCGGGGTGGACGATTTCCTGATCTACACCAACGACTGCACCGACGGCACCGACACGATGCTGGACCTGTTGCAGGCAAAGGGCCTGGTCCAGCACCGCGACAACCCGTTCCGCAGCATGGACATGCCGCCCCAGCACGCGGCGCTCCAGTCCGCCGAAAGCGAACCCCTGATCCGCGACTGCGGCTGGGCGATCTGCATGGACGTGGACGAGTTCATCAACGTCAAGGCGGGCGACGGCACTCTTGGCGCGCTTTACGCCGCGATGGAGGCCGCCCTGCCCGGTGCCAACATGATCGCGCTGACCTGGCGGCTCTTCGGCAATTCGCACGTCCACGCCTACGAGGACCGCTTCCTGATCGAGCAGTTCACCCTCGCCGCGCCCGAGATCGTGCGCAAGCCGCATCAGGCCTGGGGCTTCAAGACGCTGTTCCGCAATATCGACATATACAAGAAGCTTGGCGTCCACCGCCCAAAGGGCCTGCGCCCCGATCTCTGGGATCAGGTGCGCTGGCTGAACGGCTCGGGCAAACGGATGCCGCGCGAGATGTTCCGCAACGGCTGGCGGTCGACCTCGGACACCTATGGCTATGACCTTGTCAGCCTGAACCACTACGCGGTCCGGTCCGCCGAGAGTTTCCTTGTAAAGCGCGACCGGGGCCGGGTGAACCACGTCGACCGCGACCAGGGCATGAACTACTGGTTCCGCATGAACTTCAACATGGTCGAGGACCGCTCGATCCAGCGGATGATCCCGTTGGCGCGCGCCGAATACGACCGGCTGCTGTCGGACCCCGAGATCCGCGCCGCGCATGACGCCGCCGTCGCCGCCCACCGGGCCAAGATCGCCGAACTGAAGGCCCGCCCCGATCAGGCGGCCTTCTATGCCGAGCTGACGGGCGAGCGGATGGAAAGCCTCAGCCGCATCCTGCATGTCTTCGGCTCGTCCGTCTTCAACGCGGGTCCCAAGGTCATCCCGCCCGACCTGCACAAGGCGGCGCTGCCGCCCGACTTCTATTTCACCGTGGAGCACGAGGGCGATGCCGAACACTGAGCCGCGCTTTCTCGCCATCCTGACGGTGCGCAACGAAGGCGCTTTCCTGATCGACTGGCTAGCGCACCACCGGGCCTCGGGCTTCACCGATGTCCTGGTCTTTTCCAATG
>JBJOQI010000279.1:0-2621 GCA_046050045.1 Pseudomonadota bacterium
CGCGTCGTAGTTGCCCGAGGTCAGGTTCGGGATGATCGAGTCCCATTCGTTGGTGACCCATTCGCAGGTCAGGCCGGCGCGCTTGCACAGCTCGTCGCCCAGCTCGCGTTCAAAGCCGTCAACCTCGCCCTTGTCGTTGATGAAGTTGTACGGAGGATAGGCGCCCTCGGTGCCAAGGCGGACAGTCTGCGCGGCGGCGAGCCCGGTGGTCAGGGCCAGCGCGGCGGCGGCAATGAGTAGTTTTTTCATGTCGGTCTCCCGGTTGGTTCTTGTGAGCAGCTTGGCATGCGGTTCAGGCGGGGGCAGTCGCGCTCAGGAACTGCCGTAGCCTGTCGGTCTTCGGCTTTCCGAAGACCTGTTCGGGTGTGCCCTCTTCCTCGATCCGGCCGAGGTGGAGGAACACGACGTGATCCGAGACGTCGGCGGCAAGCCGCATGTCGTGGGTCACCAGAAGCATGGTGCGGCCTTCGTCGGCCAGCGCCTTGATGACCTTGACGACCTCTTGCTCCAGCTCCGGATCAAGGGCCGAGGTCGGTTCGTCGAACAGCAGCGCCTTCGGTTCCATGCAAAGCGCACGCGCGATGGCGGCGCGCTGCTGCTGGCCGCCGGACAATTGCGCGGGAAAGGCATCGCATTTCTCGCCGATGCCGACCTTGTCGAGGTACTTGCGGGCGCTGGCCTCGACCTCGGCGCGCGGGCGGTTCTGCACGATCAGGGGGGCTTCCATGACGTTCTGCAGGATCGTCATGTGCGACCACAGGTTGAACTGCTGGAACACCATCGACAGGTTGGTGCGGATGCGGATCACCTGCTGGCGGTCGGCGGGGTGGCGTCCCATGCCATGACCGCGCCATTTCACCGGCTCTCCGTCGAACAGCACTTCGCCCTGCTGGCTGTCTTCCAGAAGGTTGCAGCAGCGCAAAAGCGTGGATTTGCCCGAGCCGGATGACCCGATCAGCGACACGACCTGCCCGCGCCTTGCGGCAATGGACACGCCCTTTATGACTTCGAGTTGTCCGTAGGCCTTGTGCAGGTCCCGGATCTCGATGACGGGTGCTTCTTGATTGTTCACGTGGCAGCCAGTTTTTCCCCGGCCCCAAATAGGGCGGATATTTTGGCCTATTGCAACGGCGTTTCGGCGGAAATCCGTCCGACCATGCGTCAATATGCCTAAGCGGCAGGCGCATCCTGCGAGGGTGCGGGCGGCGTGGGCACCGCAAGATAGGCACTTGCCGGGATCACGACGACCCCGCGCAGGCCAAGAGTGGCGCGCACCTCGGGGTCAAGTCCGGCCACGGCTTCGGTCGCCGCGGCGGCCAGCGGGGCAGGCGGGCGCGACCGCGCGGTGATCAGCGGCAGGCCGGGCGTGGGGTCGGTATGGCCGATGACGCGCAGCCGCGCGGCCTCGGCCGGGAAGTGGTCGCGGTAAAGCCGCCAGGACACCGCGTCGATGGCGGCAATGGCGGCGCGCCCGTCGGCCACCGCGCGGGCGCTTTCACGATGTGCGCCGGTGTGCAGCGTGTGGGTGAAGCGCCGCCCCAGGCCCGCGACATGGTTCTGGGGCGCGGCCCAGCCTGACTGGCTGTCCTGCCCGTTGAAGGCGAGCGTGCGGTCGATGAAGTCGGGCAGGTCGCCCGGTTCGTCGGCATGGACGACCAGTTCCGAATAATAGTGACCGGCCGGTGCGTCGGGCAGGCCGTAGTCCGGCGTCGCCACAAGGTTCACCTGCCCGTGCAGCCGGGTCCGGTAGGGCATGCCGCAGGTCTGGGCGAGGATCAGGTCGGCGCTTTCCCAGGCCTCCCAGATGCCCAATTCGCGCGACAGCCGGTCGGGCGCCGGATGGCCGCTCGCCCGCAGCCGGTCGGCAATGGCGGCCCAGAGGCGGTCGTTCGCGCCCGCAACCTGCGGCCAGTCATACATCGGAAAGGCGGCGATCATCGGCGCTCAACCCTTTGCCGGGCCAGGGCGCTGTCTTTGTCGGTGATGCCCAGCAGGCTCGCCGCCAGACGGATCAGCGCGTCCTCATCGGCATCCCGCGCGGTGTCGGCCAGCGCCACCTGCCACAGCGCCTCCATCAGGCTCGTCCGGTCCTCGTAGGGCACTGCCTCTTTCAGCGCGCGGGTGAAACGCACGGTGTCGGGGGCCTCGGATTCAAGGATCTCGGCCTCTCGCCGCAGCGCCGCGGCCTCGAACGGGGTCAGGCCATAGCGGGTGGCCACGATCAGGTCGATCCGGCGGGTCTCGGCGTCGGCATAGTGGTCATCGGCCCGGGCAAGCCGGACAAGCAGGGCCGCCAGCGCAATTTGCGCCTCGGGGGCGGGCAGGGGTGCGGGGGCCGGGGCCATCAGGCCAGAGAGCAGTTTTCCAAACATGGGGGCCATATAGACGCCACCGCGCCACACCGGAAGCCCGTCGATGAACGGCATGCTTGAAACCCGGAAACTAACTGCCTAGGTCCGCGCGCAGGGACAGGACGGGATAACCGACACCATGATGGAAATCTTCACACCCGAGGGCTTCACCGCCCTCATGCAGGTCATTGCGATCGACCTCGTGCTTGCGGGCGACAATGCGATCGTCATCGGCCTTGCCGCCGCGGGCCTGCCGAAAGAACAGCGCGC
>JBJOQI010000280.1:0-4845 GCA_046050045.1 Pseudomonadota bacterium
TGATTTCCGAGGATGACCTGGCGCTGTTCCGCTATGCCGAGACGGCGGAGGAGGCGATGGCGACGATCCTGGCCTGGGAGGTGCCCGAGGGGCGGCGGTCGAAGATACCGGGGCGCTGAGCGGGTTTTCTGCCCGGCGGGTTGTTGTGCCGGGGCAGGTCGTGTCTAGATCGGGGGAGGGCGCGGGTTTTCGCGCCGATCCTTTTCGCGGCCAGACCTTGCGGAGATCACATTGTATCATGCCACCCCCCTGATCTCGACCATCGTTGCGGGCCTGACGCTGGCCTTCGTCTTCGGGCTTGCGGCGCACCGGCTGAAGTTTCCGCCGATTGCGGGCTACCTGCTGGCGGGGGTGGTGATCGGGCCCTTCACGCCGGGCTATGTGGCCGACCTGAAGCTGGCGGCGGAACTGGCGGAACTGGGCGTGATCCTTCTGATGTTCGGGGTGGGGCTGCATTTCTCGCCCAGGCACCTGATGCAGGTGCGTGCCATCGCGCTGCCGGGGGCGGTGGCGCAGATCGGGGTGGCGACGGTCTGCGGTATGGTATTGGCCTGGGCGCTGGGCTGGGGGATCGGGGCAGGGGCGGTGTTCGGCCTGTCGCTGTCGGTGGCAAGCACGGTCGTGCTGCTGCGCGCCCTGCAGGAGCGGCGGCTGGTCGAGAGCGACCGCGGCCGCATCGCGGTGGGCTGGCTGATCGTCGAGGACATGGCGATGGTGCTGACCCTGGTGCTGATCCCGCCGCTTGCGGGCGTGCTGGGGGGCGAGGCGGCACCGCCCGACCCCGAGGCGGCCGAGATTGCCGTCAGGACCGGGCTTGACCCGCTGCTGGGGGCGATCCTGCTGACGGCGGCGAAGGTCGCGGCCTTTGTCGCGCTGATGCTGGTGGTGGGGCGGCGGGTGATCCCGCTCCTCTTGCACTACACGGTGCATACCGGGTCGCGCGAGCTGTTCCGGCTGGCGGTGCTCGTGATCGCGCTGGGGGTGGCCTTCGGCTCGTCCTACTTCTTTGGCGTGTCCTTCGCGCTGGGGGCGTTCTTTGCCGGCATGGTGATGGCGGAATCGACGCTGGCGAGCCAGGCGATGCGCGACACGCTGCCATTGCGCGATGCCTTCGCGGTGCTGTTCTTCGTCTCGGTGGGGATGCTGTTCGACCCGCATGTGCTGGTCGAGGCGCCCTTCGCGCTGCTGGCCACGGTCTTCGTCATCCTGATCGTGAAGTCGGCGGCGGCCTACGGGATCGTGCGGGTCTTTGGCCACGGGCATGCGGTGGCGGTGACCATCGCGGCGTCGCTGGCGCAGATCGGCGAGTTCAGCTTCATCCTGATCGTGCTGGGGGTCGATCTGGAGATCGTGCCGCCCGAGGCGCGCGATCTGGTGGTGGCGGGGGCGATCCTGTCGATCCTGGCCAATCCGTTCCTGTTCCGGCTGGCCGAACGCCACAACCGCGAGGCCTCGGCCGAGGAACTGGCGCGGACGGTGGCGTGAGGGGTGGTTTGCCCGGGCCCCAGCCCGGGCAGCGCCCGACCCGCCCCCACGGGGCGGGCGCTGCCCTATGTGACCAAGGCCTAAAGCCCCGCTTCGGCCTGAATCTCGGCCCGGCTCTTGCGGGCGCGTTCGGTCGCCGACTTCAGCTGCCCGCAGGCGGCCATGATGTCTTCGCCGCGCGGGGTGCGGATGGGCGACGCGTAGCCCGCCTTGTAGATGATGTCGGCGAAGGCCTCGATCCGCTCCCAGTCCGAGCGTTCGTAGGGCGCGCCGGGCCATTCGTTGAAGGGGATCAGGTTGATCTTGGCCGGGATGCCGCGAATGAGCTTCACCAGACGTTTCGCGTCGGCGTCGCTGTCGTTCACGCCCTTGAGCATGACATATTCGAAGGTGATGCGTTCCGAGTTCGAGAGCCGCGGATAGTCGCGCAGCGCGTTCAGAAGCGTCTCGATGTTCCAGCGCTTGTTGATCGGCACCAGCGTGTCGCGGATGCCGTTCGTGGTGGCATGGAAGCTGACGGCCAGCAGGCAGCCGATTTCCTCGGCCGTCCGCGCGATCTCGGGCACCACGCCCGAGGTGGACAGCGTGATCCGGCGGCGTGACAGCGCGATGCCTTCGGGGTCCATCACGATCTGCATCGCGTCGCGGACGTTCTCGAAGTTGTAGAGCGGCTCGCCCATGCCCATCAGCACGATGTTCGACAGAAGCCGGGTTTCGTCCTTGGGCGCGCCGGGAACCGGCCATTCGCCGAGGTCGTCGCGCGCCAGCATGACCTGGCCCGCGATCTCGCCCGCGGTCAGGTTGCGCACCAGCTTTTGCGTGCCGGTGTGGCAGAAGGAACAGGTCAGCGTGCAGCCGACCTGGCTGGAGATGCACAGCGTGCCGCGGTCTTCCTCGGGGATGTAGACCGTCTCGACCTCGTGCCCGCCGGCGATGCGGACGAGGTACTTGCGGGTGCCGTCGGCCGAGACCTGTTTCGAGACG
Organism: Pseudomonadota bacterium; assembly: GCA_046050045.1. Classification (GTDB taxonomy): domain Bacteria; phylum Pseudomonadota; class Alphaproteobacteria; order Rhodobacterales; family Rhodobacteraceae; genus JAOADN01. Next base: position 2,470 of record JBJOQI010000280.1, read on the forward strand.
ATCTCGGGGATCTCGACGGTGAAGTGCTCGGCCAGGAGGGCGCGGTAGTCCTTGGCGAGGTTGGTCATCGCGGCGAAGTCGCGCACGCCCCAGTGATAGACCCATTGCCAGATCTGGCCCACGCGCATCTTCGCCTGCTTCTCGGGCGTGCCTGCGGCGATCAGGGCGGCGCGCAGGCCGTCGCGGGTCAGGCCCACGATGTTCGTCGGCCCGCCCTCGGGCAGTTTCCGCGGGATCGTGTGCACGTCCTGGGTGATCGGGGCGGTGGGGGTGTTCATCTGGGGCGGTCTCGCGCGGGAAAGACGGCCCATATATGGGATCGCCGCGCAAAATGAAACAGGGTCGCGGCCGGGTGGCGCGACCCTGCGGTGTCAGGTGGCAGGCAGGACTACGAGGCGCAGCGCTTGGCGGCTTCGTCGAGCGCGGCCGAGATGCCGTTCAGGCTGAAGGTGTCCTGGGTCTGCGTGCCGCGGCCGGACCGCGCCGAAAGGATCGCCGACGAGCCGCCCTTGAGCGCCGCGATGATCTTGGCGTCGTCGTCCTTGGACGCCGACCAGGCCCATTCGCCGTCGGTGAACAGCTCGAACTTGGTGCCGCTGATGTCGATGCCCACGGTCGAGCCGCCCGCGAAGGGATAGCCACCGGTAAAGCTGACCTCGCCCTCGGCCTGGCCGGGGCGGTAGGTGACGAACAGCAGGATGTCGCCGCGCCGCACCGCGACGGGCTGGCCGTCCTTGGTGTTCACGGTTTCCTTGGGCGCCGAGACGCCCCAGCATTCCTTGGGATTTTCCTCGACGAAGACCGACCAGTCGGTGTTGGCGGCAACGCGGTTGGTGCTTTCCTGCGCCGCGGCAAGGCCCGTGGACAGCGCGAGCGCCACAAGCCCGAGGGTGAATGTCTTCGTCATGGTCAAGTGCCTCCTGCCGCCTCGGACCTGCGCTGAGCCGTTCTTCGGCTTTTTTCGCATGGCGGGCTGACGATCAACCCGGTATCACCTTGTATCTTAGGGACAAGGCGGGGGAAAAGCCCCTCTTGGCGGGAATTCGCGCAACTGTGAGGGTCGGAAGATGGCGTCGGTGCCGATGATCGAGGTCTGGCGGGGCGATTTGCTGGAGGGCGTCCATCAGGGGCACGCCGTGATCTGGGGCGAGGGCGGGATCGAAGCCGCCTGGGGCGACCCCGACCGGGTGATCTTTCCGCGGTCGTCGTGCAAGATGGTGCAGGCGTTGCCGCTGATCGAAAGCGGGGCGGCGGATGCCGTGGGGCTGACCACGGAACACCTGGCGCTGGCCTGCGCGAGCCATGTCGGCGCGGCGATGCATACGACGCGGGTAGCGGCCTGGCTGGAGCACATCGGGCTTGGCGAGCCGGACCTGCGCTGCGGGGCGCATATGCCGACCGACAAGGCGGCGGCGGATGCGCTGACCTGCACCCATGAGAAGCCCTGCCAGTTGCACAACAACTGCTCGGGCAAGCATGCGGGGTTCCTGACGGTCACGAAGCACCTGAAGGCCGGGCCGGAATATGTCGAGCTCGACCATCCCTTGCAGCGGGCGATCCGCGCCGCGACCGAGGAGGTCGCGCAGGAGGGTGTGGCGGGCTACGGGATCGACGGCTGTTCGGCCCCGAACTTTGCAATCAGCGTGACGGCGCTGGCGCGGTCGATGGCCACATTCGCGATGGCGAACCCCGAGGGATCGGCCCGCGAACGCGCGATGGCGCGGCTGTGGCAGGCGATGGCGGCGCACCCGGAACTTGTCGCGGGCGAGGGGCGGTATCGGGCCGACCCCGGCGAGGGCGAGGGCAAGGCCTGCACGGCGCTGATGCGGGCGATGGGCGGCAAGGTCGCTGTCAAGACCGGGGCCGAGGCGGTCTATGTGGCTATCCTGCCCGGACTGAAGAAGGGCATCGCTCTGAAGATCGAGGATGGCGGCACGCGGGCGTCGGAGGCGGCGATCACCTCGCTGCTGGTCAGGCTTGGCGCGCTGGAGGCCGGGCATCCGGTGGTCGCGAAGTATCTGACCGGCAAGCAGAAGAACTGGCGCGGGTTCGAGACCGGTGAGTTGCGGCTGGCTGCGGGCTTTGCCTGACGCGTGGCCGGTCAGCCCCAGGTCGGGTGGAACCGGCCCGCGGGCGACAGCGTGAAGATCTCGCAGCCTGTGGCGGTGACGCCGATCGAATGTTCGAACTGGGCCGAGAGCGACTTGTCACGGGTCACGGCCGTCCAGTCGTCGGCCAGCACCTTGGTTTCCGGGCGGCCGAGGTTCACCATCGGCTCGATGGTGAAGAACATGCCTTCCTCCAGCACCGGACCTGATCCCGCCCGCCCATAATGAAGTACGTTCGGCGGGGCGTGGAACACCCGGCCAAGGCCAT
>JBJOQI010000281.1:0-7463 GCA_046050045.1 Pseudomonadota bacterium
CGAGGCGGCGATGGGCAACAGCGAACGCGAAAAGCGTTCATGCACCTCCGACACGACCGGCGCGCGATTGCCGGCCTTCTTCTTCCCGTTCTCGGCCATCTGCGACAGAAGCTGCCCCGTCGTCTGCTCTTCGGCCGGCCTGCGGCGCTCCTCGGCCGGGACGATCAGCGCGGCGATGTCATAGGTCAGGTCGGCAAAGCGCGTGACCGTCAGCCGCCGCGTGCTGTCGCTGAAGCTCTGGGCCATGCCGTCGAACAGCACCAGCTTCGGCCCCTCGGCATTGCGCACCAGCGCCGCGCGGTCGGCCGTATAGGTCGTGGGCTGCGCGCCCTCGCGCTGGTCGGAAATGAAGATGTCGCGAATCTCGCCCGCCTTGGTGATCTGTCCGATGAACATGGTGACGCCATCGCCCGGGTTGACGAAGCGTCCCTCCTTCAGGACCCGCTGCGTGATGTTCGCCGTGATCTCGCCGCGTCGGTCCGACAGCCGCGCCCGCGCCATCGGCTCCAGAAAATGCGTGACCGCCGCCAGCAGCAGCCCCAGCAGCAACCCGAAAACGAACACCGGCCGCGCCAGCCGCCAGGGTGAAAAGCCGGTCGCCCGCATCACCGCCAGCTCGCTTTCGGTCGACAGCCGGTTCGTCACGTAGACCGTCGCCACGAAGGCCGCGACCGGCAGCACGATGCGGATGTTGTAGGGCAGGCTCAGCGCCGTGAATTCCAGGAACACCCAGGCCGATTGCCCGTCCGAGATCAGCTGGTCGAACAGCCGCACCGCCCGGTTGACCCAGTAGACCGCGACCAGGATCAGCGAAAAGAATCCGAACAGCGCCATCAGCTGCGACAGGATGTATCTGTCGAACTTCGACACGGACGGAATTCCCTCTGACGGCACAGCACCCTTTGGCCATGCCTAGCCCAAGCCCCGGCCAAGGGAAACTGCTATCTGGCCATTCCCCCTGCGCGTCATTAGGGTCCGGCAAAAGCCCGCTTTCGGCCTGATCGGAGAATGACGATGACCCAGCCTGTCGCCGTGCGCTTTGCCGCGACCGACACCACCGAGCTTCTGGCCTGCAAGGGCAGGGTCGCGCTTGTCCTGTCGCCGGAAAAGGCGCTTTCCGCGACCGCGCGCCAGGTCGACCGGGCCAGCAAGGGTGCCCTGTCGCGGGCGCTTGCGTCGCAGGCCTGGGCCAAGGCCAGGGCGGGCGAGGGGGTCGAGATCGGCTGGCCCGCGGGTCTTGCCTGCGAAACTCTGCAACTGGTCAAGCTGCCCGCCAAGGCCGACGCGGCCGAGGCACGCCGCGCCGGGGCCGCGATCGGCCGCGCCCTGCACGAAGCTGCCACCGTCGTCTATGCCGGCACGCAAGTGCGCGCCGCCGACGTGGCCTTCGGCCTTGCCCTGCGCGCCTACGACTTCACCACCTACCGCACCGGCGAGCAGAAGGGGCAGGGCCCCGTCACCATGCTCGTCGCCCGCCCCGAGGCCGTCGCCGCCGCCGCCGCCCCGATGGCCGCCGTCGCCGAAGGCGTGTTCTTCACCCGCGATCTGGTGAACGAACCGGCCAACGTGCTGACCACCTACGACTTCGCCGCCCGTCTCGCCGCCATGCAGGAGCTTGGCCTCGACGTCGAGATCCTCGACGAGGAAGACCTGGAGCGGCTGGGAATGCGCGCCCTTCTGGGCGTGGGGCAGGGCTCGGAAAGCCCCTCGAAGGTCGTCGTCATGCAGTGGAAGGGCGGCAAGCCGGGCGAGGCGCCCCTTGCGCTGATCGGCAAGGGCGTCGTCTTCGACACCGGCGGCATCTCGATCAAGCCCGCGGCCGGCATGGAAGACATGACGATGGACATGGGTGGGGCGGGCGTCGTCGCGGGCGTCATGCGCACGCTGGCACTGCGCCGGGCCAGGGCGAATGTCGTGGGCCTTGTGGGCCTTGTCGAGAACATGCCCGACGGCCGCGCCCAGCGTCCCGGCGACATCGTGAAATCGATGAAGGGCGACACCATCGAGGTCATCAACACCGATGCCGAGGGCCGGCTCGTCCTGGCCGACGTGCTCTGGTATGCGCAGGAACGTTTCGCGCCGCGCGGCATGATCGACCTCGCCACCCTGACCGGGGCCATCATCATCGGCCTTGGCCACGAAAACGCGGGCGTCTTTTCCAATGACGACCGTTTCCGCGACCAGTTCCTGGCCGCCGCCCGCGCCGAGGGCGAGGGCGCCTGGCCGATGCCGATGGGCGAGGCCTATGACCGCCAGCTGAAATCCCGTCTGGCCGACATGAAGAACGTGGGTGGTCGCCCCGGCGGGGCCGTCACCGCGGCCCAGTTCCTGCGCCGTTTCGTCCGGGACGGGATGCCCTGGATCCACCTCGACATCGCGGGCGTCGCCCTTCCGCCCGAACCGCCCGTGCTTGCCCCCAAGGGCGCAAGCGGCTGGGGCGTCATGGCGCTCGACCGGCTGATCCGCGACACGCTCGAACGCTGATGGGGCTGGCGCTGTTTTATCACCTCACGCGCTCGCCGGTCGAACAGACCGTGCCGCAGATCCTCGGCCGGGCGCTTGGCCAGAACCTGCGCGTCCACGTCCGCGGCCGCGCGGCCGACCGGATGGACTGGCTCGACCAGAGGCTCTGGCTCGAGGGCGAGGCAAGTTTCCTGCCGCATGGGGTGAAGGGCGGCCCGCACGACGACCTGCAACCCGTCTTGCTCTGTACCGATGCGACCGTCCCGCCGGATGGCACCTGTCTGATGGCCATCGACGGGGCCGAGGTCCGGCCCGCCGACTGCGAGGGGCGCGACCGGGTCTGGATCCTCTTCGACGGCAACGACCCCGCGGCCCTCGACATCGCGCGGCAACAGTGGAAAACCCTCACCGATGCCGGCGTGTCGGCGCAATACTGGTCAGAGGAAAGCGGACGGTGGCAAAAGAAGACCGAAAAGTAGGGCAACGCGTTCCCCCGCGCCGCCGGGCCATCACCGCGGCCGACACCGGCCTGCCGGACGGCTACCGGACCGAGCCCTGGGGACGCTACCGCCCGGGCGCGCTGCAAGCGGCGCTGATCTGGCTCGGCCGGGTCAGCCTGCTGCACCACGGCCGGATGCGCCACCGGTTCACCAACCTGATCTGCCGCCTCGGCAGCCCGCTCGACGTGACCTTCCAGGGCGCGCGCTACCGGATCGAGGGGCGCAACAACCTGATGGAATACGGCCTCCTGCTCGCGCCCGACTACAATGGCGAGGAAATCCGCTTCCTCTCGGCCGCCCTGGCCGAGGGCGGCGTGGCCGTCGACATCGGGGCGAACATCGGACTTTACGCCCTGCCGATGGCCCGGGCCGTGGGCGCATCGGGCCGGGTCGTCGCGATCGACGCCAACCCCGGCGTACTCGACCGGCTCTCCGTCAATGCCGCGCTGTCTGATCTGTCGGGCCGCATCACCGTGGTCAACTGCGCCGTGGGCGACAAGGCCGGCCAGGTCGACCTGACGATCCGGCGCGATGACCTCTCGATCGTGACGGTGCGGGAATCCGACACCGGCAGCCTGCCGATGCGCCCCTTGGCCGATATCCTGCGCGATGCCGGTCTTGCCTGCGTCGATGCGCTGAAAATAGACATCGAGGGCTACGAGGACGCGGCCCTTGCTCCCTTCATCGAGGCTGCGGACGAGGCGATGCTGCCCCGCCGCATCAGCATCGAGCGTGGCGGCAAGGACGGCAGCGACTATCCCGGCTGCGCCGCGGCATTCGCGCGCCGCGGCTACCGCCTGATCGGGCGCACGCGCTCGAATTCGCTGTACGAGCGGGCATGAAAAAAGGCGGCCCCGCCGGGGGCCGCCCTGAAAATCCCTCGCCGGTCCGGCCTCAGCCGACCAGTTCGAGGCCCGAGAAGAAGAATGCGATCTCGCGCGCGGCCGAGGCCTCGCTGTCCGACCCGTGGACCGAGTTCTCGCCCTTCGACAGCGCGAATTCCTTGCGGATCGTGCCATCGGCGGCGGCGGCCGGGTCGGTCGCGCCCATCACTTCGCGGTTCTTGGCAATCGCGCCTTCGCCTTCCAGCACCTGCACCACGACCGGCTCCGACGCCATGAAGGCGCACAGCTCGCCATAGAAGCCGCGCTCCTTGTGCTCGGCGTAGAAGGCGCCGGCCTGCGCCGGGGTCAGGTGGATGCGCTTCGAGGCGACGACGCGCAGGCCGGCCTCTTCGAACTTGGCGACGATCTTGCCGGTCAGGTTGCGCTTGGTGGCGTCGGGCTTGATGATGGACAGGGTGCGTTCGGTAGCCATTTTTCGGTTCCTTGACTGAAAAGGCAGGCCCGCGCCTGCCCCGAATGTGTTCCGCGCGCCTGCTAGCACGGGCCAAATGGGTTGAAAAGACAAATGCTGTCGTGTCCGATGGGGCCGACACCCCGTCCCAGGATGATCCCCATGGCCAAAGCCTCGCCCCCCTTCAGTCTCGCGGGCCTCGACCATGTCGTCTTCCTCGTGGACGACATGGACCGCGCGCTGGCCTTCTATCAGGGCGTCCTCGGCTGCCAGCCCGGCTATTCCTATCCCGCGCTTGGCATGGAACAGGTCTGGTGCGGATCGGCCCTGATCGTCCTGTGGGACCTGACCCATCCCGGCGCTGCCGGTGCCATCCCGCCCGTGCGCGGCGGCCGCAATGTCGATCATGTCTGCATCGCGCTCAGCCCGTTCGACCCGGACGCGATGCGCGCTTATCTCGCGCGGCACGGCATCGCCATTGAACGCGAGGCGCGCCACGGCGGCGCGCGCGGCGTCGGGCTGTCCTTCTATGTCCGCGACCCCTTCGGCAACCTTCTGGAACTCAAGGGCCCCGCCGAATACCCCGACGGTCGCGGCTGACAAGGTGCGCGGTGTTCAGAAGACGCTCTGCTCTGCCCGAGCCACGGTGAAGCCGTGGCCTTCGCGGTTCACGCAGGTCATCCCGGTCCTGGCCGACGAACAGGTGATGCCGCCCAGCGTCACGGACCGCCCGTAGTCCAGAATGGTCGATCCCGGCATCTGCACCGTATCGCCCGCGCAGATCGGCGCCGCCGGCCCGGTGATCGCCACCTCGAACCCGTAGCCCCAGTCCAGCTCGCAATCCGGCGGCGGGTTCGGAAAGCTTGGGCTGAACTGCCGCAGGTCGCAGCGTGCCGTGGTCCAGTCGCCGCCGATGATCGCGCAATGGATGTTCCCGGTCGGGGATCTGAACCACACCTCTTCCTGTGCCGCCGCGGCCCCCGCCGCACACAGACCGGCCAGCACCCCCGCAATCACCCGCATCGCCGATCCTCCCCGGAAATCGCGGCCACAGTAGCGCGGCATCGGGGATTCGGCCAATTGACAAGGCCCCGCGATCCGCGCCATGCCGCGCCCCATGCTGCGCATATCCGACATCACCTATTCCGTCGAAGGCCGTCCCCTGTTCGAAGGGGCCTCGGCCGCCATACCCGCGGGCCACAAGGTCGGCCTTGTCGGCCGCAACGGCACCGGCAAGACCACCCTGTTCCGCCTGATCCGGGGCGAGCTTGCGCTGGAAGGCGGCGAGATCAGCCTGCCCAACCGCGCCCGCATCGGCGGCGTCGCGCAAGAGGTGCCGTCCTCCTCGACCTCGCTTCTCGACACCGTCCTTGCCGCCGACACCGAACGCGCGGCCCTGCTGGCCGAGGCGGAAACCGCCACCGACCCGCACCGCATCGCCGACATCCAGCACCGGCTGGCCGACATCGACGCCTGGTCGGCCGAAGGCCGCGCCTCGGCCATCCTGAAGGGCCTCGGCTTCGACGCCCCCGACCAGCTTCGCCCCTGTTCCGACTTCTCGGGCGGCTGGCGGATGCGGGTGGCGCTGGCGGGCGTCCTTTTTGCCCAGCCTGACCTGCTGCTTCTGGACGAACCGACCAACTACCTCGACCTTGAAGGGGCGCTCTGGCTGGAAAGCTACCTCGCGAAATACCCCCACACGGTCATCATCATCAGCCACGACCGCGGCCTGCTGAACCGTGCCGTCGGCTCGATCCTGCACCTCGACAACCGCAAGCTGACGCTCTGGTCGGGCGGCTACGACACCTTCGCCCGCACCCGTGCTGCGGCCCTTGCCGTGCAGGCCGCCGAGGCCAAGAAGCAAGAGGCCCGCCGCGCCCACCTGCAAAGCTTCGTCGACCGCTTCAAGGCCAAGGCATCGAAGGCCGTGCAGGCGCAAAGCCGCGTGAAGATGCTGGAAAAGATGGTCCCCATCACCGCCCCGGAAGAGGCGCGCAAGCAGGTCTTCACCTTCCCCGAACCCGAACAGCTTTCGCCCCCGATCATCTCGATGGACGGCGCGGCGGTGGGCTACGGTGGCCCGCCCGTCCTGCGCAAGCTGTCGCTGCGCATCGACCAGGACGACCGCATCGCGCTTCTGGGCAAGAACGGCGAGGGCAAGTCGACGCTCTCGAAGCTGCTCGCCGGAAAACTTCCCGCCAGCGAGGGCAAGCTCACCCGGTCGTCGAGACTGCGCATCGGCTACTTCGCCCAGCATCAGGTCGACGAGCTTCACCTCGACGAAACGCCCTTGCAGCACATCATGCGCCTGCGCCCGGCCGAGGGGCAGCCGAAGCTGCGCGCCCGGCTCGCGGGCTTCGGCCTCGGTGCAGATCAGGCCGATACCGAGGTTGCGCGGCTGTCCGGCGGCCAGAAGGCGCGCCTGTCGCTGCTTCTGGCCACCATCGAGGCGCCGCACCTGCTGATCCTCGACGAACCGACCAACCACCTCGACATCGAAAGCCGCGAGGCTCTGGTCGAGGCGCTGACCCAGTATTCCGGCGCGGTTGTCCTCGTCAGCCACGACATGCACCTTTTGTCGCTGGCGGCCGACCGGCTCTGGCTGGTCAAGGGCGGGGCGGTGAAGCCCTACGAGAAAGACCTCGACGCCTACCGGGCCGAACTGCTTGCCGGCGACGAACCCGCCCGGACCGAAGCGCCAAAGCCCAAGGCCGCGAAACCCTCGCGCGAGGCGATGCTGACCCTCAGGGCCGAGGTCCGCAAGGCCGAGGAACGCCTCGCCAAGATCAACGACATGCGCGACAAGCTGGCAAAGAAACTCGCCGACCCCGAGCTGTACGAAAACCCCGCCGAGGCCGCCGTCTGGCAGAAGAAATACGCCGAGGTGATGGAAGCACTGGACCGGGCCGAGGCGCTGTGGCTTGCTGCGGCGGAAAAGCTGGAGATGGCCGAGGCCTGACCGGCGGACGGGGAGGGGGCCTTGGACACCCAGTTCTACATCACCGCCGCGGTGACGCTGTTCGTCATCATCGACCCCATCGCGCTGGTGCCGATGTTCATTGCCCTGACCCAGGGCATGGACCCGGTGACGCGCAAGCATGTCGGCCGCCGCGCGGGGCTGGTGGCGATCGGGCTGCTGACGCTCTTCGGCCTTCTGGGCGAGGGCATCCTCGACACCATCGGCATCTCGATGCCCGCCTTCCG
>JBJOQI010000282.1:0-3516 GCA_046050045.1 Pseudomonadota bacterium
ACACGTGCGGGAAAGGCCCTCCCGCAACGGATTCATGGGGAAAGACCCCAGCGGAAGGCTCCTTACAAGAAAGCCACCACAGAAGCGCCGAAATTTCCGTCTGCCGACAAGTCCCGTCGGAGCTGCTCCTGCAGAACAGCCCCAACGGAACAGCCCCCTCGCAAAAACCGCTACGGAACGAACATGCGGAACGACCATGTGGATCGTCTGCACACCGGGGATCTCTCGGCGAGGGCAGCCGCACCGCTGACACCGGTCTCGGCGCTTGGGCCGGTCAGGGCCGGCCCGAGGGCGGCGAACCCGCGTGTCCCGTCTGCCGGGGCGCGTTCACCCCCCGGGGGCCGTCTCAGCCTTCCCGCGTCAGCTCTGCCTGCCGCACGATGACCTCGGCCTGCCGGATCGAGGCGATATCGACCAGGCGCCCCTTGAAGACCGTCGCCCCCTGGCCCTCGGCCTTGGCCTTGGCCATCGCGGCCAGGATCTCGCGCGCTTCGGCGACTTGCGCCTCGGACGGGGTGAAGACCTGATTGGCCAGCGCGACCTGCCTGGGGTGGATCGCCCATTTCCCGACCATGCCAAGCGTCGCCGACCGCCGCGCCTGCGCGACAAAGCCCTCGTCGTCAGAGAAATCGCCGAACGGCCCGTCGACGGGCAGCACTCCATGCGTCCGGCAGGCGGCAACGATGGCAGCCTGCGCCCAGTGCCAGGGGTCGGGCCAGTATTTCTGCCCCTCGCGGACCATGTAGTAGTTTTCCTGCGTGCCGCCGATGCCCGTCGTCTGCATCCCCATCGAGGCCGCAAAATCGGCAGCACCCAGGCTCATCGCCTGCAGCCGCGGGCTTGATGCCGCGATCTCCTCGACATGGGCGATGCCGGCCGCCGTCTCGATGATGACCTCGAGGCTGATGCGTTTCGTCCGGCCCTTGGCCGCCTCGATCGCCGTCACCAGCGCATCGACCGCATAGACGTCGGCCGCGCAGCCAACCTTGGGGATCATGATCTGGTCAAGACGGTCGGACGCCTGTTCCAGCAGGTCCACCACGTCGCGGTACCAGAAGGGTGTGTCGAGCCCGTTGATCCGCACGGCAAGCGTCTTGCGGCCCCAGTCCACCTCATGCGTCGCGGCGATGATGTTGGCGCGGGCCTGGGCCTTGTCGGCGGGGGCGACCGAGTCTTCGAGGTCGAGGTTCACCACATCCGCCGCACTTGCCGCCATCTTGGCGAAAAGCTCGGGCCGCGAACCGGGGCCGAACAGCTGGCAGCGGTTCAGGCGGGCAGGGGCGGGCGGCTGGAGGCGGAAGGACATGCGGCTTCTCGGCAATGAAGTTTCAAGGTTTCATCGCAATTCGATAGATAATTGCGCGCGGGCCCGCAAGTCATATTTGCAGGCGCAGAAAGAATGCCGCGCTGCGGAATGCGGCCGGACCTTTCCCTGCGCCCGACAGTGGGTCATGTAGGGGCGCAGCAACAGGGACCAGACATGCAGATCGGCGTAACCTTCGACAGCTTTCGTCTGGCCGAGACCTTCACGATCTCGCGCGGGTCAAAGACCGAGGCGCGGGTGCTGACGGTCACGGTGCGGGACGTCCGGTTCTCGGGCCGGGGGGAATGCGTGCCCTATGCCCGATACGGCGAGACGCCCGAGACGGTCGCGGCACAGATCGAGGGCCTGCCGCCGGACATGACTCATGCCGGCCTGCCCGATGCCCTGCCCGCGGGCGCGGCCCGCAACGCGGTGGATTGCGCCTTCTGGGACCTTGCCGCCAAACAGGCGGGGCGGCGGGTGTGGCAGCTTCTGGGCTTGCCAGCGCCCGTCCCGGTCCTGACTGCCTATACTCTGTCGCTGGCCCCGCCGGACCAGATGCGCGCGGCGGCGGCGCGGCATGCCCATCGCCCGGTGCTGAAGATCAAGCTCGGCACGCCCGACGACATGCCACGGCTGGAGGCGGTGCGGGCGGGCGCGCCACGGGCGCGGATCATCGTGGATGCGAACGAGGGCTGGACGACCGAGGTCTATGCCGACCTGGCGCCGCACCTTGTCCGGCTTGGGGTTGCGCTGGTCGAACAGCCCCTGCCCGCCGGGCAGGACGAGGCCCTGGCGCACATGCCGCGTCCGGTGCCGGTCTGCGCCGATGAAAGCTGCCACGACCGCGCCTCGCTGCCCGGGCTGAGGGGCAAGTACGACATGGTGAACATCAAGCTCGACAAGGCAGGCGGGCTGACCGAGGCGCTGGCCCTGCGGGATGCGGCGCGGGCGGCGGGCTTCGGGATCATGGTCGGCTGCATGGTGGGGTCGAGCCTGGCGATGGCCCCCGCCGTGCTGGTCGCGCAGGGCGCGGCGATTGCAGACCTTGACGGGCCGCTGCTTCTGGCCGAAGACCGCGCCCACCCGATCCGCTACGAGGCGGACCACATTTGCCCGCCCGACCCCGACCTGTGGGGCTGAGACCCAAGGAGACCAGCAATGACCCGGACCGTGTTCGTGAACGGAGACTACCTGCCCGAGACCGAAGCGACGGTGTCGATCTTCGACCGGGGGTTCCTGATGGCCGACGGGGTCTATGAGGTCACCAGCGTGCTGGGCGGCAAGCTGATCGACTTCGACGGGCACTACGTCCGGCTGGAACGGTCGCTGGCGGAACTGGACATGGCCAACCCGATGACGCGCGAGGACCTGCTGGCGATGCACCGCGAGCTGGTGGCGCGGAACGGGATCGTCGAAGGCATGATCTACCTGCAGGTCACGCGGGGCAATCCGGGCGACCGCAGTTTCCTGTTCCCGGACCCGGCCACCACGAAGGGGACGGTCGTGGCCTTTACCCAGAACGTGCCGAACCTTGCCGATGCGCCGGCGGCCAAGACGGGGTTCCGGGTGATCTCGATCCCCGACATCCGCTGGGGGCGGCGCGACATCAAGACGGTGCAACTGCTCTACCCCTCGATGGGCAAGATGATGGCCAAGAAGGCCGGCGTCGATGACAGCTGGTTCGTCGAGGACGGGATGGTGACCGAGGGCACCTCGAACAACGCCTATATCGTGAAGGGGAACCGGATCATCACCCGGGCGCTGTCCAGCGATATCCTGCACGGGATCACCCGGGCCGCCGTGCTGCGCTTTGCCGAGGAGGCGCAGTTTGAGGTCGAGGAGCGGTCCTTTACCATCGACGAGGCCAGGGCGGCGGACGAGGCGTTCTCGACCGCGGCCTCGATCTTCGTCATGCCGGTGGTGGAGATCGACGGGGCCAGGGTGGGCGACGGCAAGCCCGGCAAGGTCGCTGTCCGCCTGCGGGAAATCTATATCGACGAGATGAGGAAGGCCGCGATCTGAGGGGGCGTCCCGACTCGGGACGCTTTCGAATATCGTGCGTTTTCAATACCCTGAACGCTCAGTAAGACCTGCAGTAGGATTCGGTTAACCTTGCCATCCGCTCAGGCGGAGGGGGCCGTCTGCACCAGATGCAGCGTGATCGCCGCATAGAAGACCATGGTCGCGGCCAGCACGCAGACGTGCCAGGC
>JBJOQI010000283.1:0-7292 GCA_046050045.1 Pseudomonadota bacterium
TTCTGGTATCCGACGAACTTTCCGAAACCGCCGTGCAGATCTTCCGCGACCGCGGGGTCGAGGTGGACTACATGCCGAAGCTCGGCAAGGACAAGGAAAAGCTGGCCGAGATCATCGGCAATTATGACGGCCTTGCCATCCGCTCGGCCACCAAGGTCACCGAGAAGCTTCTGGAAAGCGCCGCGCACCTGAAGGTCGTGGGCCGCGCCGGGATCGGCGTCGACAACGTCGACATTCCGGCGGCCTCGAAGAAGGGCGTCATCGTGATGAACACGCCCTTCGGCAACTCGATCACCACCGCCGAACATGCCATCGCGATGATGTTCTCGATCGCGCGCCAGATCCCCGAGGCCAATGCCTCGACCCAGGCCGGCAAGTGGGAAAAGTCGCGCTTCATGGGGGTTGAGCTGTTCAACAAGACGCTCGGCGTGATCGGCGCGGGCAATATCGGCGGCATCGTCTGCGACCGCGCGGTGGGGCTGAAGATGAAGGTCGTGGCCTATGACCCCTTCCTGTCGGAAGAGCGCGCGCGGGCGCTGGGCGTGCACAAGGTGGACCTGGACGAGCTGCTGGCCAAGGCCGACTTCATCACGCTGCACGTGCCCTTGACCGACAAGACCCGCAACATCCTCAGCCGCGAGAACCTGGCCAAGACCCGGAAGGGCGTGCGCATCATCAACTGCGCGCGGGGCGGGCTGATCGACGAGGCGGCGCTGCTCGATTCGCTGAATTCTGGCCATGTCGCCGCGGCCGCGCTGGACGTGTTCGAAGTGGAGCCCGCGACCGAAAACCCGCTCTTCGGGCATCCGAACGTGGTCTGCACCCCGCACCTTGGCGCATCGACGACCGAGGCGCAGGAGAACGTGGCCCTGCAGGTGGCCGAGCAGATGTCGGACTACCTGCTGACGGGCGCGGTGCAGAACGCCCTGAACATGCCCAACGTCACGGCCGAAGAAGCGGCGGTGATGGGGCCGTGGATCAAGCTGGCCGGGCATCTGGGGGCCTTCATCGGCCAGATGACGGACGAGCCGATCAAGGCGATCAACATCCTCTACGACGGCTCGGTCGCCACGATGAACACCGCGGCGCTGAACCAGGCGGTGATCGCAGGCGTGCTCAAGGCGCAGAACCCGGACGTGAACCTTGTCTCGGCCCCGGTCGTGGCCAAGGAGCGCGGCATCCAGATCTCGACCACGCGGCAGGACAAATCGGGGGTCTTCGACGCCTACATCAAGGTGACGATGGTGACGGACAAGCGCGAGCGGTCCATCGCTGGCACCTGCTTCAGCGACGGCAAGCCGCGCTTCATCCAGATCAAGGGCATCAACATCGACGCCGAGGTGGGGGCGCACATGCTCTACACCACCAACGAGGACGTGCCGGGCATCATCGGCCTTCTCGGCATGACCATGGGCAAGAACGGGGTGAACATCGCGAACTTCACCCTTGGCCGGTCGGGCGTGGGTCAGGACGCGATCGCGCTGCTTTACCTCGATCAGGCGATCGACCCGAAGGTGGTCGAAACGCTGGAGGCCACGGGCATGTTCCAGAGCGTGAAGCCGCTGCGTTTTGAAGGGGCCTGAGCGAGCGGGCCCACCCTGGGCTGGCAGAAATGAAAAGGGCCGGGGAAATCCCCGGCCCTTGGTCTTTTCCGGCAGGCCCGGTCAGGCGGACTTCTTGCCCTTGACCGGCGCCCAGATGCGCTTGTTCGTCAGGTAGAGCAGCACCGACAGCAGGCCAAGGAACATCACGGCCAGGAAGCCCGTCTGCTTGCGCGCCATCATGTGCGGCTCGGCGGCCCACATCAGGAAAGCCGACACGTCCTCGGCCATGTGATGCAGCGAGGCCTCGTGCCCGTCCTGGTAGGTGACCTGGTCGTCAACCAGCGGCGGCGGCATGGCGATCCAGCCGGTCGAGAAGGCGTGGTTCTCGTAGTAGGTGGTTCCAGCCTCGTCCTTGGTCTCGCCGGTATAGCCGGTCAGGATGTTGTAGATGTGCTCGGGCCCGCCGATGCCCTTGAACAGCTGGTTGATGCCCAGGCCATAAGGCCCGTGGAAGCCCGCGCGGGCCTTGGCCATCAGGCTGAGGTCCGGTGCGTTCTCCAGCGCCGACATCGGGAACATGTCGGCCGGGGTCGAGGGACGGTCTTCGCCGGTTTCCTTGTCCACCGTGGTGAACTGGCTGGCATAGGCGCGCACCTGGTCTTCCGGAAGATGCGGGCCACCTTCGTCGGCCAGCGACCGGATCGGCACGAACTTCATGCCGTGGCAGGCCGCGCAGACCTCGGTATAGACCTGAAGGCCGCGCTGCAGCTGATGCTCGTCGAAGGTCCCGAAAGGCCCTTCGAAGCTGAAGGCGTGGTCCTCGATATGCGCCTCGCCGCCCGCCGCAAGGGCCGGGGCCGCTGCCAGCGTCAGGGCCGTCGAAGCCGCAAGAGTAAACCGTTTCATCATGTCATTCGGTCCTTTCGGTCACTCGGCCGCGTGCGGCTTGGCGCCGTAGTGCGCGTTGAAGTCCTCTTCGATCGTCGCGGGCTGGGCCAGCGGCTTCTCGATCACGCCCAGAAGCGGCAGGATGATGAAGAAGTAGGCGAACCAGTAGGCCGAAGCGATCAGCGAGATCCACGAGGTCAGCTCGGTCGGGGTCTGGCTGCCGACCCACATCAGCACGACGAAGTCGATCACAAGCAGCGCGAACCACCACTTGAACATCGGCCGGAACCGGCCCGAGCGCACCGACGAGGTGTCGAGCCAGGGCGCCAGCGCCATCGCCAGGATCGCGCCGAACATCGCCAGCACGCCGAAGAACTTGGCGTCGACGATGCCGAAGGTGACGAACTGCACCAGCTGCACCGCCCAGACGTCGGCGGTGAAGGCCCGCAGGATCGCGTAGAAGGGCAGGAAGTACCATTCCGGCACGATATGCGCCGGCGTCGCCAGCGGGTTCGCCTCGATGTAGTTGTCGGGGTGGCCGAGGTAGTTCGGCATGAAGCCCACGATGGCGAAGAACACCACCAGGATCACGGCAAGGGCGAAGACGTCCTTGATGACGAAATAGGGCCAGAAGGGCACCGTGTCCTTCTGGGCTTCGGCCTTCGACGTGCGCCGCACTTCCACGCCGGTCGGGTTGTTGTTGCCCGTGGTGTGGAAGGCCCAGATATGCACGGCAACCAGCGCTGCGATCACGAAGGGCAGCAGGTAGTGCAGGCTGAAGAAGCGGTTCAGCGTGGCGTTGTCCACCGCCGGGCCGCCGAGCAGCCAGGTCTGGATCGCGCTGCCGATGCCGGGGATCGCACCGAACAGGCCGGTGATCACCGTGGCACCCCAGAACGACATCTGGCCCCAGGGCAGCACGTAGCCCATGAAGGCCGTCGCCATCATCGCCAGGTAGATCAGCATGCCGATGATCCAGGTGATCTCGCGCGGGGCCTTGTAGCTGCCGTAGTAGAGCCCGCGGAAGATGTGCAGGTAGACAGCAAAGAAGAACAGCGACGCGCCGTTGGCGTGCAGGTAGCGCAGCATGTAGCCGCCATTCACGTCGCGCATGATGTGCTCGACGCTGGCGAAGGCCATGTCGACATGCGGCGTGTAGTGCATCACCAGCACGATGCCGGTGACGATCTGCAGCGCCAGGCAGAAGGTCAGCACGATGCCCCAGATCCACATCCAGTTGAGGTTCTTGGGCGTCGGAATCATCAGCGTGTCATAGAGAAGCCCGAGGATCGGCAGGCGGCTGTGAAGCCACCTTTCCCCGCCGGACTTCGGCTCGTAATGGTCGTGCGGAATACCAGCCATCTGTCAGCCCTCTCAGCCCAGCTTGATCGTCGTTTCGTCGGTGAAGGCGGCCACCGGAACCGGAAGGTTCGCCGGCGCCGGTCCCTTGCGGATGCGCCCGGCCGTGTCGTAGTGTGACCCGTGGCAGGGGCAGAACCAGCCGCCGAACTCGCCCGCGTCGCCCAGCGGCACGCAGCCAAGGTGCGTGCACACACCCATCATCACCAGCCATTCGCCCGCTTCGTCCAGCGTGCGGTTCTGGTCTGACGCGTCCGCGCCCGGCTTGTTCTCGTTCTCGGCCGACTTGTCGCTCAGATCATCCAGCGCAACGGCGCGGCCTTCCTCGATTTCCTCGGGCGTGCGGCGGCGGATGAAGACCGGCTTGCCGCGCCACTTCACGGTCAGCTGCGTTCCCGGCTGTACGGCGCTGACATCGACGAAGATCGAGGCGAGCGCACGGACATCGGCCGAAGGGTTCATCTGGTTCACAAGGCCCCAGCCGGCAGCACCGGCCGCGACCGTTCCGGCACCTGCCGTCGCGTAGTAGAGGAAGTCCCTCCGGGTGCCTGCGGGGTGATCTGCGTGGGACACGGGTGTCTCTCCATTCCAGGGCCGCGGTTGCGCGACCGTCATCGCTCCGGGGAAACAGGTTCCCCGGCCTATCGCCGCGGTATTTAACGGGCCTTGCAAGGCCCGTCCAGCGGACAATCGGGCGCAGGCGCAGGAGTTTTCATGGCCGTTGCGCAGTGGTTCCGCCGACCGGCAATGCAGCGGGGGGAACCGAGACTTCACAGGAACTTCACGCCGGCGTTACCGGAAATCGGGATTCCCGGTTCAGGCCCGCTCACCCGGACGGGCCCGGCGAAGGGGGATCCGGCATGCTTTCAGGGTTTTTGCGCCGTGTGGCACAGGCACAGGCCGTTCTCGCCGTCCTTGCGGCGACGATCCTCCTGTCAGCGCCGCGGGTCGATCGCATCGGCGACAACCTGCAGATCGCCCTGCCGATGCTGGCCTGGGCCTGTGCGGCAAACCTGCGCAACGGGTCGGAATACGCGCTGCGTTTTGCCGGGCTCGTGGTCACCGCGCATTCGGCAAAGGCCGCACTCGGCAAGTCCGGGATCAACCGCCGCCCGACCGGCGGGTACAAGGGCTTCCCCTCGGCCCATACTGCCGCCGCCACCTTCGGTGCATCGGCACTGGTGCATCAGTGTCTCGCCGCCAACCCTGTCGCCCGTGGTCTGGTCCTGATCGCAGCGGGCTTTGTCGGTGCCGAACGGCTCGAAACCGGGGTTCATACGATCTGGCAGGTGATCGCGGGCGCTCTGCTCGGCTGGTGGGCCGACCGGATGCTGCGCCGCCCCTCGCGCCTGCGGCAGGTCGCTACGGGGGCGCTCTCGCGGGTCGGGACGCTGGCGTGGCAGAGCACGCTTGCCCCCCTGCGAGCCCGCATGACCCAGGGCCGCCGCCGCGCCGCCCGTGTCGTTCCACTGCTCGCCGTTCTGGTGCTTCCCGTCCTCGCCGCCACCTCAGGCGCATTGGCACAGGACCGCCCCGCTGGTCGCGGCCTCGAAGTCAGCGGTTACCTCGGCGCACAGGGTGCCCTGCCCGGCACCCTCGCCTTCACGGGGGGCCCGACCTTTGGTGTCGAGTGGCAGGGCAAGCCCTTCGACATGCCGCCCTATTACGGTCTCCGCGCGGTCTGGTGGCGGAATGACCGGACCGGCTTCGGGGTCGAGTTCAACCACGCCAAGGTCTATGCCGACGCCGCGACGATGGCCGCGCGGGGTTTCGACCGGCTCGAATTCACCGACGGGCTGAACTTCGTGACCGCCAATGTCTTCCGGCGCTGGCCCGGTCAGGGGCGGCTGACGCCCTATGCCGGGGCCGGGCTCGGCCTTGCCATCCCGCATGTCGACGTCAAGCCCAGCGGGCAGGCCCATACCTTCGGCTATCAGCTGACCGGCCCGGTCGTTCAGGCCGTGGCCGGAGCCTCCTACGCGCTGCGCGGCAACTGGTCGGCCTTTGGCGAGGCCAAGGCCACGTGGTCGCGCCACGCGGTCGACCTCGACAGCGGGCAGAGCTTCACGACCGATCTTGTCACCGGCGCGGTCAACCTCGGCCTCAGCTACCGGTTCTGAACGCCGTCATTTCGGCGCGGTCGCAACCATCGAGGGGCGTTGCGAAAAGGCGGCATACCAGTCGGCCAGCGCGTCGCGGCCCGCCCGCCAGTTCCGCGCGCCATGCCGGAAGTCCAGATAGCCCAGCGCACAGCCGACGGCGACCTGCCCCATGTCGACCGGCCCGTTCAGATGCGACATCCACAGCACCTCGATCGAATCGAGCGCGCGGGCGACCTTGGCCCATTGCGCATCCGCCCACTGGTCCGAGCGCGCGCCTTCCGGCCGTACGTGGGTTTCGTAGCGCATCAGGACCGCCGCATCGAGCATGCCATCGCCCGTCGCCTCAAGCGTCAGTGTGTCCCACAGCCGCGGCGGCGCGGGGTAAAGCCTGCCATCCGCCCTGTGGTCGAAAAACTGGCAGATCACCCGGCTGTCATAAAGCGAAGGGCCATCGTCGCGCTCGAGACAGGGAACCTTGCCAAGGGGGTTCTGCGCCAGCGGCATCGTCCCCGGATCCAGCGGGTGGCCATGCGCCGGCACGATGGTGACGGACTCAGCCTGGCCGGTCTCGATCAGAAGCACCATGACCTTCCGGACGAAGGGCGACGCGGGTGAGTGATAGAGGCGCATTCATGCTGTCCTTGCTGGTCCCGCCCTACCCTTCCACGGATCGCATCAGCGCGGCAATGGCCATGGGATCAGAGCCGACGGACGACGCCTCCATCCGGTCCGCCGCGCCACGCCGGGCTTCGGCCGCCTTGTTCTGGCCGAGCTTCCAGGTGCCCTGAACCTCAAGCACCGTCAGGCGGACCGGCACGATCTGCCGCATCATCCGGTCAAGCGCGTCGTCGGGCATCTTGCCGACAAGCCAGGGTGCCTTGGGCAGAAGCCGGTTCTCGAAACTCGCCGAAAGGTCATCAAGATGCGGACGCATGTCGTCGGACGACAGCATCTCCAGCCTGCCGCGCAGGTGCACGGCAACATAGTTCCAGGTCGGGACCTGATGGTCGAGGTCATACCAGTCCGGCGAGACATAGGCATCGGGTCCCGATACGGCGAGAAGCGCCGACTGGGGCGCAGTCAGCGCCCGGGCAACCGGGTTGGACCGCACAAGATGCATGTCCGCAACCGCGCCATCCCGAGACAGGACAAAGGGCACATGCGCCGCAACTGGCCCGTCGGGGCCGTTCAGCATGAGGATGCCGAAGCCCCGGTCGCGGGCAAAGGACAGGTTTCGGTCGGCGGGGGTCTGGCGGAAGGCGGGGTTGGGATGCATGGCCCGCTTCTACCAGCGCCCCGGCAGGCTTGTCATCGCCGCGATTGTGCGGGTTACGCCGTGGCGATCAGCTGCGCGCCATCGTGGCCGGTGATCCGGGCGGTGACGATCTGCCCTTCCGGC
>JBJOQI010000284.1:0-8137 GCA_046050045.1 Pseudomonadota bacterium
GAACCCGGCAAGCGCCAGCAGCGCCGCCCCAAGGAAGAAGCCCAGCCCCTTGACCGCGTTCTTCGATCCGGTCAGCGCCGCAACCCAGCGGAACAGCCCGCCCTCGGCGCCTGGCGCCAGCAGCTTGACGGCCGACTTCGAGGACATCTTGGCCAGGTCCTTCGCCACGCCCGACACACCCTGCACCGCCATCACGAAGGTGACCGAGGCCGCAACCCCCCAGCCCGGATCAAGCTGCGCCAGCGCAACCAGCGCCCCGATCTGCAGCGCCAGCCCGCCATAGAGCGTGGCGGCCAGGCCGAACCTTGCCGCCAGCCACCCCGCCGCAAGGTTCGTGACAATCCCCGCCACCTCGTACAGCAGGAACAGCCAGGCCAACTGCACCGGCGTGAACCCGAGGCTGTTGAAATGCAGCAGCACCAGCATCCGCAGCGCGCCGTCCGACAGCATGAAGGCCCAGTAGGCCGCCGTTACCGCAGCATAGGCCCGCAGCGGATCGGGCGGCGCACCGCCCTTTTGCCCGGTTCCCGTCACATCGACCCCGCCACCATCCGCACGATGTCGGCCAGCCGGCAGGCATAGCCCCATTCGTTGTCGTACCAGGCGTAGATCTTCACCTGCGTGCCATTGATGACCATGGTCGAGGGGCCATCCACGATCGAGGACCGCGGATCATTGGTGAAATCGCAGGACACCAGCGGCCGCGTCTCGAACCCGAGGATGCCCCTCAGCGGTCCGGCAGCGGCGGCGGCGAACAGCGCGTTGACTTCCTCTGCCGTGGTTGGCCGCTCGACCTCGAACACGCAGTCGGTCAACGAAGCGTTCAGCAGCGGCACCCGCACGGCATGACCGTTCAGGCGGCCCTTCAGTTCGGGGTAGATCAGTGTGATCGCCGTGGCGCTGCCGGTCGTCGTCGGGATCAGGTTCATCAGCGCCGACCGGGCGCGGCGCATGTCCTTGGCGGGTCGGTCCACGATCGTCTGGGTATTGGTCACGTCATGGATCGTGGTGATCGAGCCGTGACGGATGCCCAGGCTTTCGTGGATCACCTTGACCACCGGTGCCAGACAGTTCGTGGTGCACGAGGCCGCCGTCACCAGCGCCTGCGACCCGTCGTAGAGCTGATGGTTCACCCCGTAGACAAGGTTCAGCGCGCCGC
This sequence comes from Pseudomonadota bacterium, assembly GCA_046050045.1. Lineage (GTDB taxonomy): Bacteria > Pseudomonadota > Alphaproteobacteria > Rhodobacterales > Rhodobacteraceae > JAOADN01. The sequence continues at coordinate 1,160 of JBJOQI010000284.1, forward strand.
CGTCCTTGACGGGGGCAGAGACAACAACCTTCCTGACCCCCGCCGCGTAATAGGGCGCAACCTTCGCAGCGGTCTTGAACACACCCGTGCAGTCGATCACCAGATCGACGCCAAGCGCGGCCAGGGGCAGCTTCTCGATCGTCTTCTCATGGGTCAGCCGGACGGTGCGCCCATCCAGCACCAGCGCCCCCTCGCCCGCCGCGACCGGCGTGCGCCAACGCCCGTGCACGCTGTCGAACTCCATCAGCAGCGCGTGCTGCCCGGCGTCGCCCTCGGGGTCGTTCAACAGGACGATCTCGCCGCCCGCGCCGCTGTCGATCAGGTCGCGCAGGGCCAGCTTGCCGATCCGGCCCAGGCCGTTGAGTGCAATTCTCGCCATTGTCCTCAGGCCCTTTCGGCAGCGTCTGCGCCGATCGCATCGACGCGCGATTGCAGGGAAATGCGGCTCAGGCTGTCGAAGGGAAGTTCGACAAAGGCCGCGATCCGGCGGCGCAGCGCGGCATAGGTCTGGGCAAAGACCAGCGCCTTTTCGGCATCCGTGCCCGCGGCCTTGACCGGGTCGGGCATGCCCCAGTGCCCGGTGATCGGCTGTCCCGGCCAGGGCGGACATTCCTCGGCGGCGGCCGTATCGCAGACGGTAAAGACGAAATCCATCACCGGCGCGCCGGGCTGCTGGAACTCGGACACATGCTTCGACCGCAGGCCTGCGATGTCATGCCCGTTGCGCTCCAGCACCTCGAGCGCAAAGGGGTTCAGCGCGGTGCCCGGCCGGTATCCGGCGGAAAACGACTGGAACCTGCCGCGGCCCAGATCGCGCAGCAGCGCCTCTGCAAAGATGGAACGGGCCGAGTTGCCCGAGCAGATGAACAGTACGTCAAAATCGGTATCGCGCATCTCGAAGTCCTTCCGGGATGAGATAAGGGTGTCAATCAGCTCGGGTCGCGCCCGCCCGACATCGAGCGCGAGGTACCCGACCAGCCCCTCGGTCATCGCCATGTCGACGGCATAATGCAGCGACCTTCCCCGCCGCTCGACCTGCACAAGACCAGCAGCCGTCAGGTCAGCCAGATGGTGCGACAGGGTGTTCTGCTTCAGGCCCAGCGCCTCGGCCATCTCGGTCGGGCGGACGCCCTGCGGCGCAAAGCGCATCAGCAGGCGAAACACGGCCAGCCGGCCGGGATGGCCAAGCGTGGCAAAGGCAGTGGCGGCGAGCGTCGGTTCCATATTTCCCGATTGCAGGAAATATCAACGCCTGTCCAACGAAGCTTTTGTGACAGAGGGGGCCGGGTCAGCCCGGCACACCTCACCCGCTGCCTTCCGATTCACCACTCGTGCCGGAACTGCCCGAAAAACCGGCAACACTTGGGGTAGGGCGTCTGCCGATCACCGATTTCGCCGGGCGAGGGCGTGACGCCGCGCCGCCGTCGCCGCACCCAGTCGGCCATGTCCGGCCTGTCGATCATCGTCGTCGAACGCGACCGCGACCGCGCCCTGCGGATCGTGGACGGCCTGGTCGCGACCGGCGACCACACGATCACCGTGATCGCCGAGGAAACCGGCCTTGCCCGCCGCATCGCCGACCAAAGGCCCGACATCGTCCTGATCGACGTCAGCAACCCCTCGCGCGACGTGCTCGAGGAGCTGGCGCTTGCCTCCGGTCCGCTCGAACGCCCGGTGGCGATGTTTGTCGACCGCTCCGACGAACAGTCGACCCGCGCGGCGATCGAGGCGGGCGTCTCGGCCTATGTGGTCGACGGGCTCCAGCCCGAACGGATCAAGCCGGTGCTCGACGCAGCCATCGCGCGCTTCCACCTCTTCAGCCGGATGCGGGCCGAACTGGCCGCAACCAAGGCCGCGCTCGAGGACCGCAAGATCATCGACCGCGCCAAGGCCATCCTGATGAAGGCGCGCGGCATCGACGAAGAGGCGGCCTATGCGCTTCTGCGCAAGACCGCGATGGACCAGAAGAAGCGCGTGGCCGAAATCGCCCAGCAGCTCGTCATGGCGGCGGGGCTTCTGTCATGACCCGCGACAGCCTGCGCCTCGGCTATCTTCCCCTGATCGACGCCGCCCCCCTCGTCATTGCGCAGGAACTGGGCTTTGCCGCCGAAGAGGGGCTGAACCTGGACCTGATCCGCCTGCAAAGCTGGGCGCAAAGCCGCGACATGCTGGGCACCGGCGGCATCGACGCGGCGCAGATGCTGGTGCCGCTGCCGGTCGCGCAGGCGATGGGCCTTGGCCCGATGCTGCCCGCCTTCGACCTGCTGATGATCCTCAGCCAGGGCGGGCAGGCCATTGCCGTCAGCGCAGGCCTGCAGTCCCGCTTTGCCGCAGCGGGGCACGACATCCGGCTCGACGATCCGGTCGCGGCCCGTGCCGCGCTGCAGGCGGCCGGACCCGACAACCTGCGTGTCGGCGTGCCCTTCCCCTTCTCGACCCAGGCCGAACTGGTGCGCCACTGGCTTGACGGCTCGCCCCTGCGCGACCGCCTTGCCGTGCGTACCGTGCCCCCGCCGCAGATGTCCGACGCCCTCGCCTCGGGCGAGATCGACGCCTTCTGCGTGGGCGAGCCCTGGGCCTCCTACGCGGTCGAGGCCGGGGTGGGCGCGCTCGTGCTGACCGGCACCGCGATCTGGGCCGCCCCGCCCGAAAAGGGACTGGTCGTCACCCGGGACTTCGCCGAAGGCCGGCCCGACCTGACCGGGAGGCTGATGCGCGCCGTCTGGCGGTCCTGCCGCTGGCTCGACCGGACCGACAACCGCAGCACGGCGGCCGAGATCCTGTCGCGCCCCGGTTATCTGAACCTGCCCCCCGAACTTTCGGAACGCGGCCTTTTGGGCCGGCTGATCGTGACCCCCCGCGGCGACCTGCGCCAGGCCCCCGGCTTCATCCGCTTTCACGACGGCGCCGCGAACTTTCCCTGGCGCAGCCTCGCCGCCCTTTTTGCGCGCAGTCTGGCGCAACGCCACGGGCTCGGCGCAGGCCCCGCCGCAGACGAGGCCATCCGTCGCGCGACTGCGGCCTTCCGCACCGATCTCTACCGGCTGCACCTGCGCGAGGCCGGGGCCGACCTGCCCGGGGCTTCGGCCCGCGTCGAGGGCGCGATGGGCCATCCGACCGCCGTATCCTCGGAAAAGGGGCGGATGATCCTGGCCCCGGACCGCTTCTTCGACGGCCAGGTCTTCGACCCCGGATTCAGCCTTCGCTGAAAACTTGTGCGAAGGGCCTCTTTGCTGCGCAGCGGTCTTTCTGCGCGTGCATTGTTGCGGCGCAGCACTTGACGCCACCCCGCACCCGGCACAGCATCGGGGCAAGCCCAGCGCAACGATGCGCCGGACCCCCGCCGCAAGGATGCGGCCCGATCCCCGACATGGCAGCGCCGCCACCCTTCGTCATTCCGCCAGCCGGATTGTGCGTTGCAGGTGGCTTCTGCCGCTCCGTCCCAGCCCTGCCCCGACACCGACGGGGCGCCGCAAGAAGGAAACGCCCGATGAGCCAGACCCCGACCACCCGCCGCAGCTTCCTGAAATCCGCAGCCAGCCTTGCCGCGACCGCCGCTGCCGCCCGGACCCTGCTGCCCGGCGGCGCATGGGCCGCGACCGCCGCGCCGGAAGTGGCCGGTGCCAAGCTTGGCTACATCGCCCTGACTGACAGTGCGCCCCTGATCATCGCCCAGGAGAAAGGCATCTTTGCCAAGTACGGCATGACCGAGATGCTGATCGAGAAGCAGGCCAGCTGGGGGGCCACGCGCGACAACATGGCGCTGGGTTCGGCCAATGGCGGCATCGACGGCGGCCATATCCTGCGCCCCAAGACCCACCTTTATTCGACAGGCAAGGTCATGCAGAACAACGTGCCCCTGCCGATGTACACGCTGCTCGGCCTCAACGAACAGTGCCAGGGCATCTCGGTGGCGCAGGCCCATGCCGAAACCGGCGTCGGGCTGGATTCCGCGCCCCTGAAAGAGGTCTTCGCTGCCAAGCGCGCGGCTGGCGCGGAAGTCCCGGTGGCGATGACCTTCCCCGGCGGCACCCATGACCTCTGGATGCGCTACTGGCTGGCCGCGGGCGGCATCGACCCCACCAAGGACGTGGACCTGATCGTGGTGCCGCCACCGCAGATGGTGGCCAACATGAAGGTCGGCAACATGGAGGCCTTCTGCGTGGGCGAGCCGTGGAACGAACAGCTGGTCAACCAGGGCATCGGCTTCACCGCCGCCACGACCGGAGAGCTCTGGTCCAAGCACCCCGAGAAGGTGCTCGGCATGCGCGCCGACTGGGTGGACGCGAACCCCAACGCCGCCAAGGCCATCCTGATGGCGGTGATGGAGGCGCAGATGTGGTGCGAGGACGCCGCCAACAAGGACGAGATGGCCCAGATCGTCTCGGGCCGGCAATGGTACAAGGTCCCGGTCGAGGACATCGCCGCCCGCATCAAGGGCGAGATCAACTACGGCAACGGCCGCAAGGAAAGCCGCCCCGACCTCGCCATGCGCTTCTGGGGCGAGAACGGCTCGACTTCCTTCCCGTGGAAGTCGCTCGACAGCTGGTTCATCACCGAGAACAAGCGCTGGGGCTATCTGCCGGGCGATCTCGATGCCGTGGCGCTGGTCAACCAGACCAACCGCTCGGACCTCTGGCTCGAGGCCGCGAAGGAACTTGGTCTTGACACCTCGTCCTTCGGCGACAGCCGCGGGGTCGAGACCTTCTTCGATGGCAAGACCTTCGATCCGGCCAATCCGCAGGCTTACCTCGACAGCCTGTCGATCAAGGCCATGGCGTAAGGAGCACCTCCGATGGCGATTGCCGCTTTGAAGTCCACGGACGAACGCCCCCTGCCCGCCGCGCCCCGCGCGGCGGCGGATGTGGTCGCCCTGCGCAGGGCCCGCCCGCGCGGCCTGCCCCTGGCGGGGGTCTGGCGGGTGCTTACCGAAACGGTGATCCCGCCCGTGGTGGTCATCGCGGTGCTTCTGGCTGTCTGGCAGGTGGCGACCGCAGGCGGCGGGGCCCTGCCCTCTCCCGCCGATGTCTGGGCGCAAAGCGGCGACCTGATCCTGCACCCCTTCTATGTCGCGGGCACGCAGGACATGGGGCTGGGCTGGCGCGTGCTGACCTCGCTCGAACGGGTGGGGATCGGCTTCGGCCTGGCCGCCGTGGTCGGCGTCCTGATCGGCGCGGTGATCGGCCAGTCGGTCTGGATGATGCGCGGCGTCGATCCGCTGTTCCAGGTCCTGCGCACCGTGCCGCCGCTCGCCTGGCTGCCGATCAGCCTGGCCGCTTTCATGGACAGCCGGCCGAGCGCGATCTTCGTCATCTTCATCACCGCGATCTGGCCCATCATCATCAACACCGCCGCCGGTGTCCGCGCCATCCCGCAGGACTACCGCAACGTCGCGGCCGTCCTGCGGCTGAACCAGTTCGAGTTCTTCACCCGTATCATGGTGCCCTCGGCCGCCCCCTACATCTTCTCGGGCCTGCGTATCGGGGTGGGCCTTGCCTGGCTCGCCATCGTCGCGGCCGAGATGCTGACCGGCGGCGTCGGCATCGGCTTCTTCATCTGGGATGCCTGGAACTCGTCCCTGCTGACCGACATCTTCGTGGCGCTTCTCTACATCGGCGTCACCGGCTTTGCGCTTGACCGTCTGGTGGCCTTCATCGGCCGCGTGGTCAGCCGCGGCACCATGGCCTGAGGAGATCCGCCATGAGCTATCTCAAGATCGACCGCGTGGTGAAAGCCTTCCCGGCCTCGGGCGGGCGCGAGAACGTGGTGCTGAACGACATTCGCCTGAACATCGAAAAGGGCGAGTTCGTCTCGATCATCGGGCATTCGGGCTGCGGGAAATCCACGCTTCTGAACCTGATCGGCGGGCTGACGCAGGTCACGACCGGCGCGATCAAGTTGGAAGGGCGCGAGGTCAACGCGCCGGGCCCCGACCGCGCCATCGTGTTCCAGAACCACAGCCTGCTGCCCTGGCTGACGGTCTACGACAACGTGAACCTGGCCGTGCAGAAGGTCTTTGGCCGTACCCGCCCCAGGGCCGAGCGTCACGACTGGATCATGCACAACCTCGACCTCGTGCAGATGAGCCACGCCGCCGACAAGCGCCCCGGCGAGATTTCGGGCGGCATGAAGCAGCGTGTCGGCATTGCGCGCGCGCTGGCGATGGAGCCGAAGATCCTGCTGCTGGACGAACCCTTCGGCGCGCTCGACGCGCTGACCCGGGCGCACCTGCAGGACGCGGTGATGGCGATCCACCAGCGGCTGAAGAATACGATGATCATGATCACCCATGACGTCGACGAAGCCGTGCTGCTCGCCGACCGCATCGTGATGATGACGAACGGCCCCGCCGCCACCATCGGCGAGGTGCTTGACGTGAAACTCGACCGTCCGCGCGACCGCATCGCGCTGGCCTCGCACCCCGACTACGTCCGCGCCCGCGAAGGCGTGCTGCGCTTTCTCTACGAACGTCACCGCTTCGTGGAAGCGGCGGAGTGACCGGCATGGCAAGAAAACTGATCGTCATCGGTGCCGGCATGGCCTCGGGCCGGATGCTGGAGCATCTGTTCGAACAGGCCCCCGGCGCCTGGGATGTGACCCTCTTCAACGGCGAGCCGCGCGGCAACTACAACCGCCTGATGCTCTCGCCGGTCCTGTCGGGCGAAAAGACCTACGCGCAGATCGTCACCCATGACGACGAATGGTACGCCGCGCGGGGCGTGACCTGCCGCTTCGGCGAGCACGTCACCCGGATCGACCGCGACCGCAGGGTGGTGATCTCGAAGGGCGGCGAGACGCCCTATGACGCGCTGGTCATCGCCACCGGATCGGCCCCCTTCATCATCCCCGTCGCGGGGAAAGAGCTTGCGGGCGTCGTCACCTACCGCGACCTCGAAGACACCAACGCGATGATCGCGGCCTCGAAGCCCGGCGCGAAGGCCGTGGTCATCGGCGGCGGACTTCTGGGGCTTGAGGCCG
>JBJOQI010000285.1:0-15960 GCA_046050045.1 Pseudomonadota bacterium
GCGGCGGCCGAGCAGGTTCAGGTTCGGGCCGTTCAGGATGTAGACGGTCGTCATGGCGCCTCGGCGTGCTGCGGAAAGCTGTCGCACGACTGGTAGCGGGTCGGACGGGGGGCTGGCAAGCAGCGTGGGCCTGCTTCTAGCCCCGTGAGCGCAAGACCCGGACCATCGAGGACCGGCGCAACTCGTCCGGGTCCGGCCTTCGTGATTGCCCCTTCTGCGAGAACAGATGGCTGTACCCGGTCGCCCGCAGCATCTGATCGGTGATCCGGTAGCCGACTTCCCGGTAGGCCTCGAACTGTTCGGCGTCGAAGAACTGGTCGGACGTCGATTGATAGGGAAAGTCGGGATGTGAACCGCGATAGGCCTTAGCCGCAAGGCCAAGCTCCGGAATGAGCGCAGACTTGAGGTAGATGACAATGGCCTGATCCGGCCCAGGAACGTCACTTTCGGCGTACTTGACTGTCGCGAGGAAGAACCCGCGCCGGGCATATTCTGCGCCTCGTGGATATTCGGTCTCGCTTGCACGAGGGACCAGATCACCCGGCGACGTCGGCTTGGTTGCTGAAGGCGCTGGGCCGTTTCCGCCGACGCCGACATTGAACTTCAGGATCGCGCCGAAATCCTCCTTGATGCGCAGGGCGGCGTAGGTCAGCGCGCTGTAGGAGGAATCGGGATCCTGCCCGCCATCGCAGATGATGATGAGGCCGCAGCGGCGGCGGACCAGCTCGTAAAGGCCGAGGTTCTCGAAGTGGCCGCCGTCGGACAGTTCGAGGAAGCGGCTTTGCTCGGTGTAACCAACGCCGGGCAGCGCGTACCCGGCACTCGGGTCGAAGTGATTGGCGCGGCGGCGCATCGTATCGTGGCGCAGCGGGTTCACCACCCAGTAGCCGAGCCGCAGGCTGAGCACCGACATCGCCAGCGAGACGATGCCGTTGCGGGTGGCGCCGGTGCCGGCAAAGCCGCTGCGCGGGTTGGCGGCGGCCCCCGATATGGCCATCGCCGAGGCGAGCGTCAGTTCCCCCCGGGCGAAGTCGCAGGAGCGTTGCCAGCCGGTCGCGGCGCTGCCGCAGTAGAGCGGCGACAGGATGAAGCTGTCGCCGCCGCGGCTGCGGTACTTTTCGTCCCTGGACCGGTCGAGGATCACGTTGGCGTTGATCAGGTGATAGGGGCCCTTTGTCGCTGAAAGATTGACCTTGGACTTGTCGGCGCCTTCCTTCTGCTTTCCGCAGACCTTCAGTTCATCGGCATGGCGGGCGGGCCTGTTCTCGAACACGTCGGTCGTTGCGCGCTCGGGCATGAAGGCTTCGGCCAGCCGGTCGCGGTAGAAGCGGTGCAGCGACAGGTAGTTCAGGTTGGTGAACCAGCCGACGATGGCGGCAACGACGATCACGCAGAGGATGGCGGCGCGGACCGACTGGTCCGGTGCGCCGAGACCGCCCTCGCGGCCCGCCGCGACGTAGGTCTGGGCGATCAGGTAGCCCGAGATCAGGATGCCGTAGAGCAGGAGCAGCGAGCCGAGCGACAGCACCAGCGTGACCCTGCGGGTGGAGGTTCCGCTGAGGTAGGTGCGGTAGTGGCCCCAGACGGCGCTGCCGACGCCTGCCAGAAGCGACAAGACCGCCGATGGCCCGCCCGCCAGGTAGGGGCTGATCCGGGCCGCAACCAGGGGCAGGACGCCCACGGCCGCCGTGACGATCGCGATGGTGATGGCAATGCCGAAGAAGCGTTCGAAATGCCGCCGCGCGGCATAGCGGAGGTTTGCGGAATCGTCGTGCAGCATCACCCGGATCAGCAGCCCGAGAAGGTAGAAGGTCAGGAAGAAGAAGCAGGTGGCCGCGACGATGTGGCCGAAGCCAAGAAGCCAGGCCATGAGGTGACGGACAGCATGGCCATCGCCCGCAATGGCCCGGAGAAGGGCTGCGCCGTTGGCCTCGAGGACGATGAAGCCAAGGAACCCGACCGAGGCCATGTAGTAGGGGCGGGTTTTCCTGGGCGACCAGTCGCCCAGATCGGAGAATTTGCGGAGCAGGCCGAAGGCGGCGAGCCCTGCCACAGCCGATACGAGGAAGTAGACAAGCGCCGCGGCAGAGAGGCTCGCCTCGGGCAGGGCGGAAAGGTCGGCATTGGCGAACAGGGGTTCGACAAAGCTCCAGCCCGTGGTCAGGAAGAAGCCGAGCATTGCCGCGATGACCAGACAGATGAGCGCCGAGCCGATCCAGCGCAAGGCGCGGGAGGTCAGGATCGTGCCGGCCATCGACGGGGCGGCGGCGATGGCGTTTTCGTCGGCCTGATTGCTTTCGCCATGTTCGGTCCAGCTCTGGACCGAAAGGTTGGCCGAGACGATCGCGAAGAAGGCCGCGACGGCGGGAAGGATCGTCAGCAACAGCAGGTAGACCGGCGGGAAGGTCGCGGGAACCTGCGGGTCGAGCTGGCGGTTCAGCGCGTCCATCACGCCCGGTGCAAGGGTGCCGACGGCCGCAGGAATGCCGTTCAGGATGGGCAGGGTGCCCAGCCAGTACAGGACCAGGCAGACCGCCGCGACCAGCGGGATCCAGACGAAGAGGTTCAGCATCACCGACCGCAGCACCACGGCCAGCCCCGCGGCGATGCCGTGGCCGTTGCCGGGCATGAGGTAGCGGCCATTGCGCCGCAGGTGGGCGAGCAGCCTTGCGCCGCTGCCGTTGCCCTCGGCCTCGTCGGGGGCATGGGTCGTCCAGGGGAGGTTCGCGCCAAGGTCGAAGTTTGTCCGGTTGGGGTGGTCGGCCAGTAGCGCCGAGTTGTGCATCCACCAGCTGAGCGAGGTGCCGATGAAGCCGCCGCCCGAGACGGTCGAAAGGTAGTCGACCTGTTCGAGGATGCGGGCCTTGGCCAGCCGTTGCAGCACGCCCAGCGACACGATGCCCGAGCGGATGCCGCCGCCCGACAGGGCAAGGCCGATGGTATAGGCGCTGGTCTCCTGCGGCCCGGCCGCACCCTGCGGCGGGTTCAGGGCGGCGTCCAGCGCCCCAAGGTGCGGAGCGGAGCGTGCTTCGTTCATGAAGGCGATTTCGGCGCGCAGAAGGTCGAGGTCGTCCCGGGCCCGGGCGCGGGACAGGTCATTCCCGGTGGGGGATGTCCCGGCCTGCCCGTCCTGCTTGAGCCTTGCCTCGGCCCAGATCAGGTCGGGGGTCGGGGGACTGGCGGTCTGTCTGTCTGCGTCGGTCATCTTGGTCCTCAGAGGGTCTTGAGGTAGGCCAGCAGGTCATTGACCTGCGCGTCGGTCAGGGCAGGCTTGCCGGGGTGGTCGATCGCGCCCCAGGTATGGCCGCCGTTGCCGTTGCCACGCTGCGTCGTGTCGATCGGCCGGGCCAGCGGGCAGTGGGTCATGAGGGTCGGGTCATTCGGGTTGGAGAGGAAGCCGAGGTTGTCGGCATCGACGATGTCGCAGCCGCGCATGAAGACCTTGGGGCGTTCGTCTACCGGCAGCAGCAGGTCGCGGACGGTCGGGACCGAGCCGTTGTGCAGGTAAGGCCCGCGCAGCCACAGTCCAGTCAGGCGCGGGGCGACATAGCCGGTCTGCTTGGCCATCGGCACGCGGGTCAGGCCGGCGCGGGCGAGGTAGTCGTTGGCCAGCGCGTCGTCCGTCACCGTCCAGGTGTCGAAGCGCGCGGGGTCGGTCCCGATCTCGTCGATCTCGATCACGGTGCCGGTGCGCTTGCCGGAGGGGTCGTGGCAATCGGCGCAATGGGTCAGGAAGACGGCGCGGCCGCGGGCCGCGGTCGGGGTGTCGGGTCGCAGCTCGGCGGGCAGGGGCGGCGGCTGGACTCGGATCAGGTAGAAGCGCAGCTTCTGCATCCGCTGCTCGAACCCCGGGCCGGGGCGCGCGCCGAGGCCGAAGGCGCTGTCGCGGATGAAGGTCATCAGGTCCGAGGTTTCGCCCGCCCATTGCAGCAACTCGCCCTCACGCGGGGAAAGGTTCCAGATGGCGGGAAAATCGGTGGTATCGACGGCGCCGTCGTCGGGCTGGCCGAGCAGGGCAAAGCGCGCGAGGTTCACGGTCGCGTCGCGGCCCGGGCCCCAGAGCGGGCGCTTGTTGCGGTGATCCGGGGCAGGTTGATCCGTCGAGGCGTCTGCGCCCGGCGTTTCGGGCTGGTCGCCTGCCGGGGTATCCGCAAGGTGGTAGCGCCAGGCGAGGCTGTCCGCCTGTTCCCGAAGCGCCGTCCGCAATGCCGGGATGATGAGGAAACGGTAGAGCTGGGCTTCGACGAAGCCGAGGTCGAAGCGCTGTTCCATGAAGGGCAGGAGATGGCTTGCGGTGAAGTCCTCGTGCCGGGCGGCCCGGTCGAGGAAGTCGAGCAACTCGCCCAGGTTCGTGGTGTGGCCGGGGCCGGCGAGGGCGATGCGGGGCTTGTCGTCGGGGGTCAGGCGGTAGCTTGCGGCGTGGCAGAGCGCGCAGGTCTGGGTCACCCGCTCGAACCCCAGGGTCGACAGCGAGAAGCCGACGGGCAGGATCCGGCCCTCTTCCCAGGGCAGGCCGAAGGCGCGGTAGCCGCCCTGGCCGGGCATGAGGCCGGGAAAGGCATCGGGCAGGATCGCAAAGACCTTGTAGGGAATGCCGGTCGTCGCCTCGCCACCGAGCGAGCCGTACTTGAAGAACTCGGAAGGTTCGTCAAAGGCGCAGCTTTCGTCACCGCCGCAGGCCTGGTCGCGGAGGTCCTGTTCCTCGAAGGCAAAGAGGGTGCAGACCAGAAACACCAGGACTGCCGCGGCCGGAAGGATCGCGGCGAGAGGCCCGTTCAGCAGGGACAGGATGCGGCGCATGACCGAGCGTTTGCGCGACAACGCGGCAGGGCCTGCCGCGGCGGCGGTCGTGGTGGTTTGGTCAAGCTTATCTTTTTCGGACATTTCTTGCCCTCAGAATGTCTTCAGATATTCGATCAGTTGCCATTTCGCGTCATCGGGCAGGCCGGTGCCATAGTCATGCCCGGCGTTGCCATTGCCCGGGCAATGGTCGGACAGGCAGGTCCCGTTGTTGTCCGGGGCCCGTCCGTCACAGCCGGGCCAGGCGTCGCCGCGTGTCATCAGGCAAAGCGCAGGCTGGCCCGGCGGTGGCGCGGTTGCGAACCCGACGTGTCTGGGGTCGTAGGCCGTCGCGCCGCGCCAGAAGGTTGCCGGGCGCCGGTCGGGCGGCTGGAGCAGGTCCCACAGCGTCGGGACCGCGCCGTTGTGCAGGTAGGGCGCGCGCAGCCAGAGACCGTCGAGCGGGGCTGCGGCATACCCGTCGGTCTTGCGGAAATGCCGGAACCTCTCTCCCGTCGTCAGGGCATAGAGCTGCGACTGGTTCACGCTGAGATCAAAGGTGTAATTGTCAAGCCGCGCGCGGTCGGTCGCGATCTCGGAGATCGGGATGACCGTGCCGAGGCGGCCCATGCCGGGGCCGAAGGCGCGCCCGTCGGGCCCGTGGCAGTCGCGGCAATAGGCGTCATAGTAAGGCTTTCCCTGCGCGGCCAGCAGGGGATCGACGCCGGGCAGGGCGGGCGGTTCGAGCGTGGCGAGCCACGCCTCGACCCCCGCCAGATAGTCGCGGTCGAGCAGGGCCGGCGTCGCCCCGGTGCCGAACGAGGCCGAGCGGTCGCGTTCGGCAAGGCGGGTGTTGTTGCCGTCCCAGTGCAGCTGCATCCCCTCGCGCCGGCCTTGCAGGAAGATCGACGGGAAATCGACCACGCCGATGCGCTGGCTGGCAGGGATGTGCTTGACCGGCCAGTTGAACAGCGCCTTGGCCGAGGAGAAAGTGTCGAAACGCCCCGGCCCGAAGGCGGGCTGGTGCGCGCCGAAGTCCAGCCGTTCGCCCACCTCGTTCAGGCGGTCGCGGATCAGGCCGATGCCGACATAGCGCAGGATGGCCCGGGTCACCGGGTTCAGCCGGATGCCTTTCGCCTCGATCGCCGCAAGGATGGTGTCGGGGGTAAAGCGGTGGCTGGCGGCGGCGCGCGTCAGGAAGGTCTGAAACGCCTGCAGATCGACGGTATTCGAGGGCATGCCGGGGATGATCCGGTCGGCCTCCTCGCCCGGCAGGCGCAGGCGGCCGGTGTGGCAGGCGGCGCAGTTCAGGAAGATCCGGTCGATGCCCTGATAGTTGCGCAGCGAGGTGCCGACGGGGCGCGGATGGCCGTCAAGCAGGGCCGCGTCGGCGGGGTCGGTGATGAAGCCGAAGGCCTCCCATCCGGTTCCGCCATCGGGCATGAATTCCGGGAAGGCGGCGGGCAGGACCTGCCAGATCACGTAGGGGATGCCGAAGCTGCGGTCGCCCCCGGTCGAGCCGTACTTGAAGGCCGCCACGGGGTCGTCAAAGCGTTGCGGCCGGTCAAGCCGCAGGACCCAGAGTGCCGCCAGCGCGCCGACGGCCAGCGAGAGCGCAAGCACCGTGCCCAGATGCCAGAGCGATCTCCAGAGGCCCGGTGCGGTCATTCCAGCAGCACCTGACGCAGCTGTTCGCCCGCCCAGCAGTCTTCGGGCGGGGATTTTCCGGCGGCGAAGTCGGCTGCGGCGGCATTGGCAACATCTTCATTGTACAGGAAGAAATTCACCAGAAACACGCGGTTGGCATAGGCGCGACCAAGGTAGAGGCCAGGGCGGACCATGCGAATTTCGTCGCGGATGCGCAGGCCGTCCCGGCTGGCCAGGGCGTCGGGGCCGGGCTGGTAGCCCTCGATCTCGTCGGCATAGGCATAGTCGATGATGACCGCCTCGCGCCGGCCGTCGATCAGGCTCTGGCCGCAGTAGAGCTTGGCGGGGAACATCAGGCGCACGGTCGTCGTCGGCCTGACGATCCGCAGCCAGCTGCGGCGCGGGATTGTCAGTTCCGGCAGGGCGCTGGCGTCGTCGATCAGGGGGCCGAAGGCCTTCAGGTCCTCGATCATGTTGCGCAGGACGCGGGTCTCGCGGTCGAAGACCTTGCCCTTCCAGAGCAGTTCGCCCACCCGCTCGATGCGTTCGATCTTGTCGCCCGCGATCTCGCCGCCGATGCCGCCGAGCACCTCTTGCAGGCGGGGCGCCAGGCTGCCGTCGGCGCCGCGGGGGAAGATCAGGCTGCCCGCATAGATGCCGTCGGGGATCGGCCCCGCGGTCAGGCGGCCGTAGATCTGGTCAAGCTCTTCCTGCGAGAAGGTCTTGAGGTTGCCCGGTGTCAGCGACAGCAGCGCGGCGCGCGACAGCGGCACCTCTGCCTCGACCCGTGCGAGGTCGAGCGGGTAACGGCGCAGCGGGTTGTCGGGGTCGGACAGGTCGGGGTCGACCGCGGCGGCAAAGGGAATGTCGGGGCGGTCGGGCAGGGGGGGCGTGCGCAGGAACAGCCAGGCGGCACCTGCGCCGAGGGCCAGGGCCAGAAGGACGAAGGGCAGGGCCTTGCGGAACATCGCGCGCCTCCTACAGCGTGGACAGGAAGACGGTCAGCGCCTGTTTCTGGCGCTCTGACAGGGTGGCGCCGAAATAGTGCCCCTCGTTCTCGGGTGCGGGCAGGGCGTTCGAGTAGAATTCCTGGATGAAGCGGGTGTCGTCGGTCACCAGATCGAGCACGTCGCCGGGTGCAAGCAGCGCGAGCCTGGCGCTCAGGTCGCCCAGATGCCCCCTGAGGCGGGCAAAGCGGTCAGGGTCGAGCCGATCTGCGTATTTCTGCTGCAGCTGCGCGTCGTCGCGGTGCAGAAGCACGACATCCTGCACCAGATCCTTGTAGCGCAGCGAGTTGATCGCGGTGGCGGTCGTGCCTGCGGGGATGCGCAGCGTCAGCCCGGCGCGCAGGAAGCCCAGGTCGATGTCGGGGGCGATGTCGTAGAGCACGTCCTCGCTGAGGGTGAAGAGCTTGGGGATGCGCCTTTCGGGGGTCAGGAGTTCCTCGACCGAGGCGAGGAACAGGGCATAGCGGCCCTCGACGCTCGGGTCATAGGGCCAGCAGGCGGGGGCATCGGGCAGGGGCAGGTTGTCGCCGGTCACGTAGGGCGAGGTGTAGTGGTCCTGCGCGGGGTCCGAGGGCTTGCCGCAGATCTCGGGCCCGATGGCGTTGTTGTGCATGAAGGGCGCATGGGCCCAGAGCGACAGGAGCGAGACGTTGCGGTAATAGCCGCGGCCGGCGTCGTGCAGCAGTTCGGGGATCTGCGGCAGGGCGGCGCGGTCGGGCTGGTCGGCCGAGGCGTATTCGGCCCAGACATGCCCCGGCATGTGGTTGGAATGCAGCGCCCGGCCGCGCGCGGTGTCGACCATCGTCACCGGGGTCAGGGCGTCGTTGCCCATCCAGTCAAGCCGGAGCGTCGGGTCGGCGGGGTCGGTCGCGTGGAAGTCCGCGTTCTCCCAGGGGCCGGGCTGGCTGGAATGGCAGCGGGCGCACTGGTCGGCGAAGATGGCGCGGCCTTCCGCGAAGGCCCCGGGGAAGGCTTCGGCCTCGAGCTGGGCGACGAGGGCCTGGTGGTCGGGCAGGCCGCGGGCGCGCCAGAGGTCCGAGGGGCGGGCGGTGAAGAAGAAATCGGCGATATTGCCCAGCCGGTCCTCGATCGCGCGGAACGCGGCGCAGTCGCGGCGGCACTGGCCGATGTCGAAGGGCGACTGTCCGAAGTTGCGCTGGGTCGGGTCGACCATGCGCAGGTCGGGCAGGTGGTTCATCCAGCACTGTTCGCCACAGGAGCCGATGTTGAAATAGACCCGCTGGATCGCCTCGAGGATGCCGATGTCATCCTCGCCGCCCTTCAGGATGCGGTGGGTGCGTTCGGTCCTGACCGAGCGTTCCCAGCACTTGCCCGTCTTGCCCGGCTCGCACCAGCACTGGCGGGGGTCGGCCCCGGCGGGGCAGATGGCGGCCGGGTCGAGGCGGCGCCACTTCAGCACCTCGTGCTCGAAGGTCGGGCGGCGCAGGTAGTTGATGATCGCGTTCATCGTGCCGGGGTTCGACACATGGTCCATCGCCAGGGCCGAGGTATCGACGATGCCGGGGCGGGCGCGGGCGATGAGCTGCCATTCCAGCGAGGAGGTCGGCATCCCCGAGGCCAGAAGGTTCGAGACGCGGCTGTACTGGTTGCCCACGAGGCCGTCGATGTTGTCCCACCCGGGGTGGTCAGGGTCGGCGGGCGGGTTCAGCGGGTCATAGGCGATGTGGCAGGCCCCACAGGCCAGCCCGATGCGGAAGGGCGGCTCGACCGCGGCATCGAACAGCTTGGTGGCGCGCCCGTCCGGGTCGGTGGGGTCGGGCGAGAGCATCCGGCGGTAGCCGTCCCAGGTTCCGGCGCTGCCGTTCAGCCGGACCCAGGCATCGCGGTCGAAGCGCGGGTTGGGAAACTTGCGGATGCCAAGCGCGCCGGTCGAGGTGCCATAGCGCAGGTCGCAGGCATCCTGACGCTGCAGCTGCTCTTCGGTCAGGGTGCTGGCCGAGAACAGGCCCTCGGCCGCGTCACAGGCCGGGTCGCGGTAGCCCTCGCGCCCGACGAACGCCAGCAACTGGTCGTCGCCCGGGCAATAGGGAAAGCCGAACGTGTCGTCGAGCGATTGCGCCGGGCAGTCCGGGTCGCCCGGCATGCAGCAATCGGGGTCGGGGATCGCGCCCCAGGCCTGGAACAGGTCATCCCGGAACGGCGCGCCCAGAACCCGGTACCAGTCGATCGCGGCACCGAGGCGCTGCGGATAGGAATAGGTGAAGAAGCGGTCGTTGAAGGCGGTGGCGAAGAACCAGATTTCCTTGCCGATGCGTTCCGAGGGCGTCAGGCCGGCATCCCCCGCGGCATAGCCGGGGCTGAGGCTGCTTTGGGCCGAAGCGGGACGTGAGACGCCCAGACAAAGAAGGGCGAGGCAAAGGACTAGGAAGAAACCACGGCGCATCCGGTGCTCCTGCGGCAAAAGGGATTGAAAACAACAACGGACGAAACAACTTGCAGGCGAAGCTTACGCTAGGGAAGATGCGGCTGTCCAGCCAGTCAGGGGTTCCTGACCCCGGGGCGCGGTCCAGCGTGAAAAAACCGCCAAAACCGCCCGGATGCAGCCACGGCAGGGACAAGTTGTGCAAATCTCGGGTTCGAGGAACCGGATGCGGGGCGCGCGGGGGAGGTCGAGCGGATGGCGGGGATGGGCTGGAAGGCAGGCAAGGGGCCCCTGTTCGGCGGTTATGCCGACTGGGAGGGACTGCAACCGCAGGCATCGCGGCGGCAGTGGCTCTGGGCCTTTGCGGCGGTCACCGGGACCGTCGATCTGGAGACGCTGTTTGGCCTCTTGGCCGACAAGGGCGCGCGGGTGCCGCTGGCCGAGCAGCGGCGTGCCTGGGGTGACCACGAGGCGGGCGGCGCGGTGCGGCTGGTGCTGGCCTGCCGGCGCGGCGACCTGGCGGGAATCGCAAAGCTGGTGCACATCCTGCATGTCGGGCCGCCCCTGCTGGAGGTGGGCGCGGCGGGCGGGCCGGATGACGAGGCCCCGGCGCGGCCGGTGCTGCCGCAGGGTGACCGGCCCAGGGCGCTGCTGGGGGTCATCGACGACGGGATCGGGTTTCTGCACGCGCGCTTTCGCAAGGCGGTGGATCGGACGCGGTTCCGCGCGGTCTGGCTGCAAAGCGACGGCCGGATCGGCGCGACCGGGCAGCCCGATGTCGATTGCGGGCTGGTGCTGGGCGGGACCGAAATCGACCGGCTGATCGGGTCGGGCGAACCCGAGGCGGATGCCTATCGCCGGATCAACGCCGCGCTCTACGCGCGCAACCAGCACCACAGCACGAACTACCACGCCAGCCACGGCACCCATGTGCTTGATGTGGCGGCGGGCGTCGATCCGATGCGGCCGGGGCGCGATGCGGGCGACCGCGAGACGGCCTGGGGCGGCGATCCGGCGGCCGAGGCGATGCTGCGCGACGATGTGGGGCTTTATGCGGTACAATTGCCCGGGGCCTCGGTCATCGACACCTCGGGGCGGCGGCTTGAGGCCTTTCTGATCCAGGGGCTGCGCTGGCTGGTCGACCGCGCGCTGGACGACCGTGCGCCCGGCGCGGCGGCGCTGCCGCTGGTGGTGAACCTGAGCCTCGGGTCGCTGGCAGGCCCCGGCGACGAAACCGCCTTTGTCGCGGAATGGCTACGCTACGAGGTCGCGCGGTACGAGCGGCTGGGGCGCGCGCCGATGCGGGTGGTGGTGGCCTATGGCAACGCGCACCGCGAAAAGCTGGTGGCGCGGGGCGCGGTGGAAAAGGGCAGGCCGGTCGCGCTCGACTGGTGCTTGCAGCCCGACGACCATTCGCCGAGTTTCCTTGAGCTGCGGGTGCCGAAGGGGCTGTCGGCGGGGTTGGGCCTGACGCTGGTGCCCCCCGCGGGTGGCTGCCCGGCGCTGTCGGTCGGCTGGCCCGCGGACGGGGCGTCGCAGGTGCTGGCCGGGCCATCGGGCGCGGTGGCGGCGGTCTATGGCCTGGGCGAGGCGAATTTCGATGCGCTGCTGGTGGCGCTGGCCCCGAGCGAGCGGCTGGACGGCGGCGCGGTTGCGCCGTCGGGCCGCTGGCGGGTCAGGATCGAGGGCAAGGGCACGGCGGCGGTTCCCGTCAGCCTGCGGGTGCAGCGCGACGACACCCCGGGCGGCTACCGGCTGATGGGCCGGCAGTCCTGGCTGGACGAGCCGCAGGCGCAGGAATGGGACGTGCAGACCCGCGACTGGATCAAGCCCTGGAAGCGCGGGGCCGATGCGCCCGCGCCGGGCCTTGTCTCGCGCGAGGGCAGTGCGGTCGCCTATGCGGGCGCGAACGACCCGCGGATCCTGTTCGTCGGGGCGATCAAGCCCAAGGTCGGCAAGTACCCGAAGGAACTGATTGCCTCGGTCTATTCGGCCTCGGGCGCGGACAAGAGTTTTGGCAACGCCGCACTGCTGTCGAAGGGGCCGACGCTGGCGGCGATGGCCGATGACGGGGCGCATCTGAAGGGGCGGCTGGCGGCGGGGGTGCTGTCGGGCGCGACGGCGCGGCTGCGGGGCACCTCGGTCGCGGCCCCGGCGGCGTCACGGCTGCTGTTGCTGCGTTTCCTGGGGGCCGGGGCCGGAACGAACGACCCCGAGGCCGACCTGCAGGCGATCCTGCGGCAGGACGAGACGCACATCAGCCGGCGCGACCCGAAGGGGTTCGACCTGCCCTATCGCCTTGTGGGCGAGGGGGTTCTGGCGGGCCAGCGCGCCTATGGCCGGGGCACGAACTTCCGGCGTTGAGGGATGAAAAGGCGGGCCCGGACCGGAAGGTCGCGGGCCAGAGGAAGAAAACGGGCCCGGACCGGAAGGTCGCGGGCCCGAGAGCCGCCGACAGGGAGGAAAGCGGCGCGTCAGTGGGTCAGAGGTCGGCCCAGTCCTGCAGCGCCGCGTGCCAGACGGCGGGCAGGCTTGCGCCGGTGGCGGGCTTCGGGGCCGCGGTGCTGGCCCCGGTCAAGAGCGACTTTCCCGCAAGCGCGTCGCGCAGGATGCGCAGGGTGAAGTCGCGGCCCTGGTCCTGGCCGTCGACCTTGTCGGACCAGGCCGAGCCGTCGGCCTTGGCCACCGGCACCCCGCCGCCCTTGCCGCGGCAGTATTCGACCAGTGCAAGCGCCGTGCAGATGCCCAGCACCGCGCCATGTGCGCTGTCGACGGGGTAGTGCACCCCGGCGACGGTGCGGTTGTCGGCGATCCGCGCGGCCAGGCGGAACAGCAGGACGACCGGATCGGGGCTGCCGTTTTCCTCGGACGCCTGCGCCGCAGCCTTGACGGCGAGGCGCTTCATCATCGCGTCGCCCGGGTTCTTCTCGCCCAGCGAGGCGAGGTGCAGGCAGGCCAGCACCGTGGCAAAGGCGAAAGCCTCGGTCGAATGGCCGCTGGGGTAGCTGGAATGGCCGGGCGTCTGGATCACCGGCTGGACCTGTGGCGACAGGTCGATCGGCCGGGGGGTCGAGGCGAAATGCTTGGCGCGCATCTCCTGCGCGCTGACGGCGGTGTAGATCGCGTCGAGCAGGATCATCGTCCAGCGCTTGCGGTTCCAGTTCAGCGGCAGTTGCGCGCCGAAGAAGGACAGCATGTCGCCGGTCTGGGCCATGATCTCGGCCATGCGGTCGCCGCGCAGGTCAGAGGCCCCGCGCAGGAAGGGCAATTGCAGCAGAAGCGCCTTCATGCTGGGCGGCGACAGCGTGACGGCGGGATTGCCGGCCAGGCTGACGGTGATCTTGCCGCCGGCCTGCGCCACGTCGAACAGGCTCATCGCCTCGTGCGACAGCACCGCGATGCGGGCGGTGGGTTGCAGCCGGTCGAGGCGGCGCAGTTCGGTGTCAAGCGCGGGGTCGGGCTTGGGCGGCGTGCGCGGGGCGGTGGCATGGGCGGGCGGCGTGCCGTCCCAGTAGCCCATCAGCGCCTCGGCCGTGAGGGCAATGGCAGAGCTGAGCATGGGCGAGCCCGACCCGGCGGCGTGCTGGCCGTGCTGGCCGTGCTGCCCGTGCTGGCCATGTTGACCATGCTGGCCATGTTGCCCGTGCTGGCCGTGCTGACCCGATACCGACATGTTCCCTCCCCGCCCCGCTAGGGTGCTGTTCACCGGCCCCAGCTTTGCTGCCCCTGCGTCAACGATCAATTCCCTGTCGGACTGGGGCGGGTAGATTCACGGGCGATTCACGAAGATTGCCAGCCTCAACCGTTGCGCTATCATCGCGCAGCCTGTGGTTGCGGCGATGCATGAAGCTAACTCTGGTCGGAACTTTCACGCTGAGGGACGACGACGGTCGTGACCTGACGCCGCGTGGCGCGAAGGCGCGCGCGCTGCTTGCCATGCTTTGCCGGACGCCGGACCGGCGACGCTCGCGCCGCTGGATCGAATCGAGGCTCTGGTCGAACCGGGGCGGCGAACAGGCCAGCGCCAGCCTGCGGCAGGTTCTGGTCGAGATCCGGAAGGCGCTCGGCCCGCAGGCGGGGATGATCCAGTCGGACCGCGAGTTCGTCACGATCGGCGGGATTCGCACCGACCTTGACGACGATCCTGATGGATGCGGCCGGGCCCTGGGGGCGGGGCGCGAGTTCCTCGAAGGGCTGGATGTGGGCGACCAGGCCTTCGAGGACTGGCTGCGCGAGGAACGGGCGCGGCTGGCGCCGGCACGGGGCGAGGACCGACCCGCCGCGCGCGTCTTCCAGGGCACCATGCCGATCCGGCTGAAGTTCGGCTCGATGCCCGAGGGGGCGGGCGGCTTTGTGGCCCTGGCGCTCGCTGACGCGATTGCGCGGCTGGTGGGAGAGTTTGCCGAGGTCGAGATCTTCTCGGATGCCGAGGGCGCGCGGCTGGACATGCCGGAGCGCGGGATGACGCTGGCCGTGGAAGCGGCGCAGATGGGCGACAAGCTGCATGTGCTGGCGGGCATCGCCTCGACCGTCACGCGGCAAGTGCTGTGGACGCGGCGCACGGCGCTGTCGCTGAAGCAGGTGGACCTGATCAACGAGGGCGAGTTTCCGCAGGTCGTGTTCCATGCGGCCGAGGCGGCCTATGCCGCGACGCCCGCACTGTCGGCCTTCGAGAACGGCCGGGAATGGGCCGATGCGCTGACGGCGCGCGCGGTGCGGGCGATGTTCACCTTCGACCGCGACCAGATGCGGCGGGCCGACCGCTTCCTGACCGAGGCGCTGGCAGGTGGCCCTTCGGCACGGGCCTATGTCTGGCGCGGGCATTTGCGCCAGCTGATGGCCATCGAGCGGACCGAGACGGATACCGACCGGCTGATGGCCGAGGCCGACGAGTATTCGCGCAAGGCGATCGAGCTGTCGGACAACAACCCGCTGGTCAGCGCGCTGGTGTCGCAGATCTTCGGGATGCTGCGCAAAAGCGGGCCGGAGGCGAACAACCTGGCCCGGGATTCGGCGACGCTGAGCCCCTTCAACGCCCATGCCCAGGCCGCCCTTGCCGGTGCCTGGATGAGCGAGGGGCGCCATGACGATGCCATCGCGGCGGCGCTGGCCGGGGCGCACCTGGCGGCGCGGTCGCCGCAAAGCTACTGGTGGGATGCGCTGGCCGGGCTGACACATCTGTCGGCCGGCAAGATCGACCTTGCGATCCAGCACTATGAACGCGCCCACCTGCGCGCCCCGGCCTTCCGCTCGCCGCTGCGGCACCTCTTCGCGCTGCATCTGGCGAACGGCAAGCCCGACCGTGCGAACGTGATGCTGAACCGGCTGTTGCAGGTCGAGCCCGACTTTTCCTTCCAGCGGATGCGCGACGACCTGGCCTATCCGGCCGCGACGCTGCGCAGGTCGAATGTCCTGACCCTGGCGGCGCGCCACCTGTGAGGGGCGTGACGAATGGTTAACAGAACACTCACGCAGCTTTCACGGAAGCGGGCCATGGTTGACGCAGGGTCTGCCGTAGCGATTCTTCTGGGTTCCGTGGTGTTATACAGAGCATTCTGAGTGACGGTTTCAGCAAGCATTTCAAAAGGATCAATTCCGCGGGGGGCCGGACGATGATCGCCAGGGTCAGGGTTCGGTCCGACCGGCGGAGCGGAAAACCAGAATGACCGCTGCGGCAGATCCCGACTTTCCCGGGTTCGAGCCGCCCGGGGCGGTGGAAGGCTATGACCGGGCCGAGCGGAACCTTCTGGACCGCTGGACGCCGGTGCATACCGCGGCCCAGCACCGGAGCGGTGGCACGGACGAGGCGGCGGGGATGGTCGCTCTGTCGCCGGTCGCCTCGAAGATGCGGCTTCTCGACCGGGCGGGGCGCAATGTCAGTGGCGTGAACTTTGCCGTGCCCGATGCGCTGTCGCTGGGGCGGCACCCGGCGGTGGTCGATGCGGTCCGCGCGGCGGCGCTGGCGACCGGGGTTCTGGCGGGGGGCACCGGGCTTTCGGCGCAGAGCGTCTCGCTGGAATGCAACCTTGCCGGATTTCTGGGCACGCGGGATGTCACGGTCTTTCCGTCGGGGATTGCGGCCTTCTACGGGATCATCCGGGCGCTGGTCAGGCCGGGCGATCAGGTCCTGATCGACCCGGCGAC
>JBJOQI010000286.1:0-4466 GCA_046050045.1 Pseudomonadota bacterium
AGCTTCGAGCGGATCAGCGGGTCAAGCGCGCTGAAGGGTTCGTCCATCAGCAGGATCGGGGCATCGGTAGCGAAGGCGCGGGCCAGGCCCACGCGCTGCTGCATGCCGCCCGACAGCTCGCCCACCTTGCGGTCGGCCCAGTCCGACAGGCTGACAAGGGCCAGTTGCTGGTCCACCTTGGCCTTGCGTTGTTCAGGCGACTGGCCCGCCATTTCGAGGCCAAGGCCCACGTTCTCGCGCACCGTGCGCCAGGGCAGAAGGCCGAACTGCTGGAACACCATCGCCACGCGGGTCATGCGCAGCTTGCGCAGGGTCGCGGGGTCGGCCTTGGTGACGCTGACCATGCGGCCGCCGTCGTTGATGCGGACTTCGCCCCGGCAGACCGGGTTCAGCGCATTGACCGCGCGCAGCAGCGTGGACTTGCCCGAGCCGGACAGGCCCATCAGCACCAGGATCTCGCCCGTCTTCACCGTCAGCGAACAGTCGTGCACGCCCAGCACCTGACCCGTCGCGGTCTTGACCGTGGCACGGTCCTGGCCCTTGTCCATCAGCGGCAGCGCCGCGTCGGGATGCGCGCCGAAGACGATGTTGACCTTGTCGAACTCGACCGCGTTGGTCATCACGCGCCTCCCTTTCGCAGCATCCGGTCCAGCACGATGGCGACCACGACGATGACAAATCCCGATTCGAAGCCGAGCGCGGTATTGACCGAGTTCAGCGCCCGGATCACCGGCACGCCCAGCCCGTCGGCGCCCACCAGCGCCGCGATGACGACCATCGACAGCGACAGCATGATGGTCTGGTTCAGCCCCGCCATGATCTGCGGCAGGGCATAGGGCAGCTCGGCCTTCCACAGGGTCTGCTGCGGCGTGCCGCCAAAGGCCGTCACCGCCTCGACCAGCGCGGGCGGGGTCGAGGAGATGCCCAGATGCGTCAGCCGGATCGGCGCGGGCAGCACGAAGATCACCGTGGCGATCAGGCCCGGCACCATGCCAAGGCCGAAGAAGACGATGGCCGGGATCAGGTAGACGAAGGTCGGCAGGGTCTGCATCAGGTCGAGCACCGGCTGCATGAAGGCGTAAAGCCTCGGCCGGTGCGCGGCGGCGATGCCGATCGGTACGCCGAGCCCCATGCAGACGACGCAGGAGGCAAGGATCAGCGTCAGGCTTTCGGTCGTTTCCTCCCAATAGCCCTGGTTGAGGATGAAGAGGAAGCCGAGGAAGACCAGCAGGCAGACCTTCCAGCTGCGCTGCAGATACCAGGTGATCGCGACGAAGACCGCGACGACAAGCAGCGCCGGGGGCGTCTGAAGCACCCAGAGGATGCCCGCGATCATGCCTTCGAGCGCGACGGAAATCGCGTCGAACAGGGGTGATGCATTGTCCTTCAGCCAGTCGAAGACGGCCTTCGCCGCCTTGCCGACGGGGATCTTCGCGTCCCCGGTCAGCCATTCCGAAATGTCGGCCATCCCTGTCCCCTGTCCGGATAGACGAAGGCCCCGGGCTTTGTGTCCGGGGCCTTCGGGTTTTGGTGGTTACTGCAGCGCGGCCTGAACCGCGGCCATGGCGTCGCCGCCGTCCTTGGTCGTCACGCCGTCAAGCCAGCCCTTCCAGGCATCGGGGTTGGCGGCAAGCCAGGCCTTGGCCGCATCGCGCGGGTCGGCGCCGTCGTTCAGGATCGCGCCCATGATCTCGTTCTCCATCGCAAGCGAGAAGCCGAGGTTCTGCAACAGCTTGCCCTGGTTCGGGCATTCCGCGACGTAGCCCGCGCGGGTGTTGGTGGCCACGATCGCGCCGCCGAAGTCGGGGCCGAAGTATTCGTCGCCGCCGGTCAGGTAGGTCAGCTTGAAGTTCGCGTTCATCGGGTGGGGTTCCCAGCCCAGGAACACGACCGGCTTGCCCGCGTCGGTGGCCTTGGCGACCTCGGCCAGCATGCCCTGTTCCGAGCTTTCGACGATCTCGAACCCGTCAAGGCCGAAGCCTTCGGCGGCGATCACGTCCATCACCAGGCGGTTGCCGTCATTGCCCGGCTCGATCCCGTAGATCTTGCCTTCCAGCGCGTCCTTGGCGTCCTTGATGTTGCCGAAGTCGCTGATCCCCATGGCCGCGCCGTGTTCGTTGGTGGCAAGCGTATACTTCGCGCCTTCGAGGTTCGTGCGCACCGTCTCGACCGTGCCGGCATCGCGGTAGGGGGCGATGTCGGCCTCCATCGTCGGCATCCAGTTGCCGAGGAACACGTCCACGTCGCCTTCGGCAAGGCCGGTATAGGTCACCGGAACCGACAGGACCTTGGTTTCGGTCTCGTATCCCAGCGCCTCGAGCACCAGCGTTGTCGCGGCGGTGGTGGCGGTGATGTCGGTCCAGCCGACGTCCGAGAAGGTGATCTTGTCGCAGCCTGCGGCGAAGGCAGGGGCAGCAAGGGTGGCAAGCGCCGTCCCGAGCAGGACAGTACGAAGGGTCATTGGTCGTCTCCCGGTTGGTCTGCGGCCCTTCGCCGGGCCGCCTGGTTGTTGGTGGACGCAACCCTAGCCGATGCAGCGGCACCGTCAAAGGCTGCGTTCGGCAAAACATTCATGTTTCTTGATTGACGAGTCAATAAACATCGCGCTAGCCAAGTCTGGCACAAGGACCGAAGTCATGCCCAAGCTCGGGATGGAACCGATACGCCGCGAGGCGCTGGTCAAGGCGACGATCGCAGAGATCGGGCGCGCGGGTTCGCTTGACGTGACCGTGGCGCAGATCGCGCGCCGCGCGGGCATGTCCTCGGCGCTGGCACACCACTACTTCGGGTCGAAGGAACAGATCTTCCTTGCCGCGATGCGCCACGTCCTGACGCTGTACGGGGCCGAGATCCGGGGCGCGCTGGCCGCAGCCGACAGCCCGCGGGGGCGCGTGGTCGCGGTGATCCGGGCCGGGTTCTCGACCTCGAGCTTCCGGCGCGACAACGTGGGGGCCTGGCTGAACTTCTACGTGCTGGCCCAGACCAATGCCGAGGTGGCGCGGCTGCTGCGCGTCTATCAGCTGCGCCTGCAGTCGAACCTGGCGCATGGCCTGCGGCCGCTGGTGGCGGACCGGGCCGAGGCGGTGGCGCGCGGTCTCGGCGCGATGATCGACGGGGTCTATATCCGCGAGGCGCTGAAGGGCGGCACGCCCGACGGTGCGGCCGCCGCGCGGCTGGTCGAGGATTATCTGGCGCGGGAACTGGGGGAGAAGTGATGGACATGTCGGTCCGCGACCTTCGCCCCGTGATGCGGCTGACAGGGCCGGGGAGGGCCGTCTGCCCTCGCCGGACCCCACCCGAGGATTTTTCGGGACCGGAAATGAGGGTGGGCGGGCCATGAGCGGGCGCGTTGGACAGGCCCGGGGGCAAATAAGCACCGAGGCGGATTATGTGATCGTGGGCGCGGGCTCGGGCGGATCGGCGCTGGCCTATCGTCTGGTCGAGGCCGGCAAGGACGTGCTGGTGATCGAGCACGGGGGCACCGATGCCGGGCCCTTCATCCAGATGCCGGCGGCGCTGTCCTATCCGATGAACATGCCGATGTACGACTGGGGCCTGCGGACCGAGCCCGAGCCGAACCTCGGCGGGCGCAGTCTTGCGACGCCGCGCGGCAAGGTGATCGGGGGGTCGTCCTCGATCAACGGCATGGTCTATGTGCGCGGTCACGCGAAGGACTTCGACCACTGGGCCGAGCAGGGCGCGCAGGGCTGGTCCTATGCCGACGTGCTGCCCTATTTCAAGCGGATGGAGACCTGGCACGGCGACGGCAGCGGCGGCGACAGCGAATTCCGCGGCACCGACGGGCCGCTGCATGTGACCCGGGGGCCGCGCCGGAACCCCCTGTTCCATGCCTTTGTCGAGGCAGGGCGGCAAGCGGGCTACGAGGTGACGGGCGACTACAACGGCCAGCAGCAGGAAGGCTTCGGCGCGATGGAGGCCACGATCTGGAAGGGTCGCCGCTGGTCTGCCGCCAATGCCTATCTGCGGCCGGCGATGAAGAAGCCGAACTGCCGGGTGATCCGGGCGCTGGCACGCCGGGTGGTGATCCGCGACGGCCGCGCCGTGGGGGTCGAGGTCGAGCGCGGCGGGCAGGTCGAGGTGATCGGCGCGCGGGCCGAGGTGATCCTGGCGGCATCCTCGATCAATACGCCGAAGCTTCTGATGCTGTCGGGCATCGGCGACGCGGCGCACCTGCGGGCGATGGGGATCGAGGTGGTGGCCGACCGCAAGGGCGTGGGCGCGAACCTGCAGGACCATCTGGAAATCTACATGCAGTTCGCCTCGAAGCTGCCGGTCACGCTGTACAAATACTGGAACCTCTGGGGCAAGGCGCTGATCGGGGCGCAGTGGCTGTTCACCGGCACGGGGCTGGGCGCGTCGAACCAGTTCGAAAGCTGCGCCTTCATCCGCTCGGACAAGGGGATCGACTACCCCGACATCCAGTATCACTTCCTGCCCATCGCCGT
>JBJOQI010000287.1:0-9269 GCA_046050045.1 Pseudomonadota bacterium
TGCTGGTGCGCCAGACCTGCGCGACAAGCGGCGTGTCGGGCATCGCGCTGACCAAGCTTGATGTGCTGGACGGGTTCGAGACGCTGAAGATCTGCGTGGGCTACGAGCTTGACGGGGTGCGGATGGACTATCTGCCGACTGCCGCCGACCAGCAGGCGCGCTGCACGCCGATCTATGAAGAGCTGGAAGGCTGGTCGGAAAACACGGCCGGTGCGCGGAGCTGGGCCGACCTGCCGGGGGCGGCGATCAAGTACGTGCGCCGGATCGAGGAGCTGATCCAGTGCCCGGTCGCGCTGTTGTCGACCAGCCCCGAGCGCGACGACACGATCCTTGTCACCGACCCCTTCGCGGATTGAGGCGATGGCGAGCTACCGTACCCGCCGGCGCCTGTCGCTGCTGATCCTGCTGGTCGGGCTGCCGCTGTACATCGTGGCGGCGGTCAGCCTGATGAACTGGCTGGACGCGACCTATGGCCGGCAGCCGATCTGGATCGAGGTGCCGGTCTATGTGGTGCTGGCCTTTCTCTGGGCGCTGCCGTTCCGCAGGGTGTTCCGCGGGATCGGGCAGGCGGACCCGGATGCCGGAAAGGACGAAGGGCGGCCCTGAGGCCGCCCTTTTGCCTTTGGTCCGGGACTGCCCTTAACGGGCGGCGCGGCGCGCCTCGGCGATGTAGCGCGAGCTGTCGGCAAGGGCGAACTGGCCGCGGCGGACCTTCTGGATCTTGCCCTGACGCAGCAGCATCCCGAAGGACCGCAGGCCGTCTTCACGGCTGTAGTCGCCGTCATCGGCGACATAGGCCACCTTTTTCAGGATCTGCGGGCGCGAGAAATGCGGGCGCCCTTCGACCGAGGCGGTATAGGCCGCGGCGGCTTCCAGCAGGTCGGGCAGGCTGGTCGCGCCCATCCTGTCGGCGAAATCGGCGAAGTTCTTCGCCTCTTCCGGGGTCAGCGGGCGGTCGGCCTCGGGGTCGAGGATGTCGTCGTCGTCGGTCAGCGCGAGGTTGCCGCTGGTGATGCGGCGCGGGCGGATGACCGAGGCGTCGACGTGGTCGTCCTCGGCACGGTCGACGCGCTGTTCGGAGACAAGCACCAGCGGGGGCTGGCGCGTCTCGATCACCGGGCGGCGGGTTGCCCCCGAGGCGTCGCCCACCGGGCGGCGCGGGCGGACGGCCTTGGAGAGGTCGTCGCGGTAGGCGTCGATCTCGTCCTCGGGCTGCATGGCCGGGTCGGCGGGCGCGTCGTTGACCTTGAGCTTGCGATCGGCGACGGTCGCGGCGACCGCGGCCTTGAGGTGCGAGATCGCCGAGAAGCGGCGGCGGTTTTCGGCGCCTTCCAGCTTGTTCGTCGCCTCTTCCATCAGGCGCGAGGCGACATCCTCGTCCTCGGCGGCCGAGGTTTCGAGGATCGCGCGGCGATCCTCGGCAGCCGGGTCGAGATCGGGGTCTTCGCGCAGGACGGCGACAAGGTCGTCCTCGAAGACGGTCGCCGGGGTGGCGCGGCCGCCGCCGATGGTTTCGGGCAGGTCGTCCTCTTCGTCGGACTGGGCGGTCACGGCCTTGCGGACCTTGATGACGCGGGCGCGGGCGCGGCTGAGGAAGCCCGACTTCTGCGCGGCGGGCATCGGCTCGCGCGGCGCTTCGGCTGACGCGGCGATCGCGGGTACGTCTTCGGCCGCTTCGGGCTGCGCGTCATCGGCGGAAACGGCGGCGGCCGGCGTCTGGCTGCCCCAGTCGTCGTCATCCTCGGACGGGGCGGCATGTTCCGCGCCAAGAACCAGAGCTTCGACCGGTTCGGCCCCGGCGTCCATCTCGGCCTCGCCCAGGGCTTCGGCGAGCGTTGCCTCGAAGTCGTCCGCGTCCTCGTCCTGACCGGCGACAAGCGAGGCGATCTCGTCGGCTTCGCTGGCCATTTCGGGCAGGTCTTCGGTGTCGTCCGCTTCGGCGGCGACGGCATCATCTTCCATGGTGTCGAGCGCCATCAGCGCGGCGAGTTCCTCGTCCGAGGTCTCGTCGGCGGGCATGAAGTCGTCTTCGGCCAGGTCGGCAACGGCGGCGTCGTCATCCTCGGCCGTCACTTCGGCGACCGCGGCGATCAGGTCGGCGGGGATGTCGTCGGCCATCACCGCGGATTGCCCGGAGGCGGACATGTCCAGAGGTTCGGCGTCAACAACCTCGGACGCGACGGCTTCGAGCGCATCGAAGTCCTCGACCTCTTCGACCGGGAGCGGCATGTCCATGTCGGCTTCGGCTTCTGCTTCGGCTTCGATTTCCACGTCGGCTTCGGCGACCGCCTCGGCTTCCGCTTCTGCGACCATCTCGATGGCGGCCGGAGCCTCGGCTGCGATGCCGTCGGCCGCATCGTCCTGCTGGTCGTCCTGGGCGAAGCGGGCGATCAGGTCCACATCCACCTCGGCGGCGGAGAGATCCTCGGGCTCGTATTCGGCGGGCTCGTCCTCGGCGGGCGCGGCGGCGGCCTCGATGGCGGCGAAGTCGATCTCGGCCTCGGCGGCCTCGGCCGGATCGTCCGCCAGCACTTCGGCGGCGGTCAGGGCAGGTTCCTCGGCAATCGCTTCGACGGCTTCGACGTCGGTTTCGGCGATGGCGTCGATGTGGAGGTCGGGCAGGTCGATCTCGAACCCGAAGGCTTCAAGCGGCTCGGCCCCGGCATCGGTGGCAGATTCGGTGGCGTCATCGGACGCGGCAGGGGCCGTTTCGTCGACGGATTCGGCCTGGCGCGAGGCGGCGACGGCGGCGCGGATGCGCATGAGTTTTTCGGCCACCGAACCGCCTTCGGACACGGCGTCCTGTGCGGCGGCGGGCTGGTCGTCAACCTCTTCGGCAAGGGCGACACCTGCGGCAGCGACAGGCGCGGCCTCGATGGCGGGCGCGGGGGCCGCTACAGGCGTTTCGGGCGCGGCGACATCGCTTTGCCGCAGGATGACGCCATTTTCGCTGATCTTGGCCTCGACCCGGCGCTGGATCTCGCGCTCGGCGATTCGGTGCAGCATCTCGGCATCGGGCGTCGGAGGCTCGGCGCCGAAGTAGCGGTCGGCGGCGGCGAGATCGCGGAAGTACTCCGCAATGGCCTTCATCGTCGAGAAAGGCTCGTCAAACCCTTCCAGAGTGCAGGAAAACGTCCCGTAGGACACCGTCAGGATCTTACTCGCACCCACCATGAGAGACTCACTTTCTCGGTTGCCTAGTGTCCGACATTCGGGAGCAACTGGTTCCTTAGCATGAACAGAATTGGGAAAA
The DNA here is from genome assembly GCA_046050045.1 of Pseudomonadota bacterium. Classification (GTDB taxonomy): domain Bacteria; phylum Pseudomonadota; class Alphaproteobacteria; order Rhodobacterales; family Rhodobacteraceae; genus JAOADN01. The sequence continues at coordinate 3,254 of JBJOQI010000287.1, forward strand.
ATTGTGGATTTCTCTGGGTCGTAATTGTGTTGCTTTGCCTCAATCGGCATCAATGTCGGCATGGACTCGCCGATTGTACGCTCGCCGGAGGCCGTGACCCTGCTGGGTGCAGGGCAGGTCAGCCCCGGAAATATAACGGAAATTCTGCGGATCGCACCGTTTCTGGTCGCCGCCGACGGTGGCGCGAACGTGGCCCTGCGCGCGGGCGTCATGCCCGATCTTGTGATCGGTGACCTGGATTCGCTGACGCGCGCCGCACAGGCTGCGATTCCCGCCGCGCGAATCCATCGCGTTTCCGAACAGGAAACGACGGACTTCGAGAAATGCCTGACGCGGATCGAGGCCCCGGTGGTGCTGTGCCTGGGGTTCACCGGCAACCGGGTCGATCATGCGCTGGCGGTCTGGAACACGGTGGTACGGCATCCCGAGCGCGGGGCGATCATCCTGTCGCGGACGGATGTGGCCTTTACCGTGACGGGCGAGGTCGATCTGCCGCTGCGGGCCGGAACGCGGGTGTCGCTGTTCCCGATGGCGCGGGTCCGGGCGCGGAGCGAAGGGCTGCACTGGCCGGTGGACCGGGTGGAGTTCGCACCGGACGGGGCGATCGGCACCTCGAACCGGGCGACGGGGCCGGTCCGGCTGTGGATCGACGGGCCGGGGATGATCGTGATCCTGCCGCGTGCCTGTCTGGGCGTGGCTATCGCGGCTCTGTCAGCGCGGCCCCGGCGGTAAGGCGGGCCCGGGCGGCGGCGATGCGCTCGCGGTGGATGACGTAGAGGCCCGAGGCGGTGATGATGGCGATGCCGGCCCAGGTGAGGGGCGTGGGGAAGTCGCCAAAGATCAGGTAGCCGAGCGCCACGGCCATCACGAGTTCCAGGTAGTGCAACGGTGCCAGCGTCGAAGAGGGCGCGAACATCAGGGCATAGGTGATCGCCATGTGGCTGAGCGCGGCCGCGACGCCGACACCGACGAGCCAGGCCCAGCCGAGGCCGTCGGGCCAGGTGGAATCGAGGTCGGGGATGCCCGAGCCTTCGAAGGCGACCAGCACCGGCAGGCAGAGCGCGACACCGGCCCAGGCGGTGTGGAACTGCATCGGCACGGGGTGCATGGCCTTGGACTGGATGCGCGTGACGATCATGTAGAGCGCGAAGAACACGGCAGTTCCGAGCGGCCAGAGCGCGACGAGGCCGAAGATCGCGAGGCTGGGCTGGATCACCAGAAGCGAGCCGACAAAGCCCAGGACGCAGGCCCCGATCCGGCGGGGGCCGACCTTTTCGCCGAAGAGGAAGCGCCCGAGCAGGAGCAGGATGAAGGGTTCGATGAAGACGATGGCCAGCGCGTCGGCGATGGGCATGACCGCGATGGCCGAGATGAAGGCGTAGGTGGACAGCAGCAGGAAGGCCGCGCGCACGAAGGTGAGACCGGTGTCGCGGGCCGAAAGGCGGAAGCTGTGGCCGAGAATCGGCAAGAGCGGGGCCATCACCAGCGCCTGCACGGCAAAGCGGGCAAGGCTGATCTGGCCCACCGGCTGGCCCTGTTCGGCGGCGAGCTTGGAGAACACGTCGATCAGCGGCGCGATGGCGCAGAAGGCGATCATCAGCGCAACGCCGGGCAGGATGCGGTCGTCAGAGGAATGGCGGGTCATGGGCCGGGGCTAGCTTGGGCGGGGGCGGGCGTCCATCCCGAAAGCGACGCCGGGTGTCTCAGCAGTTCGGGACGTTGACGGCCAGCCCGCCGAGCGAGGTCTCCTTGTACTTCTCGTGCATGTCGCGCCCCGTCTGGCGCATCGTCTCGATGGCCGCGTCGAGGGGCACAAGGTGCGTGCCGTCGCCGCGCATCGACAGCGAGGCGGCCGAGACGGCCTTGATCGCGCCGAGGCCGTTGCGTTCGATGCAGGGCACCTGCACCAGGCCGCGCACCGGGTCGCAGGTCATGCCGAGGTGGTGTTCAAGCGCGATCTCGGCGGCGTTTTCCACCTGTTCGGGCGTGCCGCCGAGCACCGCGGCAAGGCCTGCGGCAGCCATCGCGGCGGCTGATCCGACCTCGGCCTGGCAGCCGCATTCGGCCCCCGAGATCGAGGCGTTGTGCTTGACGATCCCGCCCACGGCGGCGGCGGTGAGAAGGAAGTCGCCGATCTGGCGTTCGGACGCGCCCGGCACGTGGTCGAGCCAGTAGCGGATCACGGCCGGAAGCGTGCCCGCCGCGCCGTTGGTGGGGGCGGTCACGACCTGACCGCCGGCGGCGTTTTCCTCGTTCACCGCCATGGCATAGACGCTCATCCAGTCGTTGATGGTGTGGGGCGCGGTCAGGTTCATGCCGCGTTCGGCCAGCAGTTTCTGGTGGATGGCCATGGCGCGGCGCTTCACGTTCAGCCCGCCGGGCAGGATGCCGTCGCGGGCAAGGCCGCGGTCCATGCAGGATTTCATCACGTCCCAGATGCGGGCGATGCCCTGGTCGATCTGGGCGTCGCTGCGGAAGGCGCGTTCGTTCTCGCGCTTCATCCGGGCGATTGATTTGCCCGAGGCGCTGGCCATCGCCAGCATCTCGGCAGCCGTTTCAAACGGGTAGGGGACGGCGGCCCTGGGTTTGGCGGCCTCGCCTGCCTGAAGCTCGGCCTCGGTCAGGACGAAGCCGCCGCCGATGGAGTAGTAGGTTTCCTGCAGGATCACGTCGCCCTGCGCGTCGGTAGCCTTCAGGATCATGCCGTTGGCGTGGCCTGCAAGCGCGGGGCCGTAGTCGAAGGTCAGGTCATGGGCGGGGTCGAAGGCCAGTTCGGGCAGGCCGGGGGGCGCGACCACATGGCGGGCGGCGATGTCGGCCAGCACCGCCTCGGCGCGGTCGTGGTCGTAGCTGTCGGGCAGGAAGCCGGCAAGGCCGAGGATCGTGGCGCGGTCGGTCGCGTGGCCCTTGCCGGTGAAGGCGAGCGAGCCGTGCAGGCTGGCCTTGAGCCCCCTGGGATGGAAGGGCGAGGCGCGCAGGCTTTCCAGAAAGCGCGCACCCGCGACCATCGGGCCCATCGTATGCGACGACGAGGGCCCCACGCCGATCTTGAAGATCTCGAAGACAGACAGAAACATCGCGCACCCCTTGGCTTTGTGCCGACAATGCGCCGGTGGCGCGGCGGGGACCAACCGGAAAACGACGCTTTCCGCGCCTCAGCCGAAGAAGAAGTCGGCCACGAGCTTGGCGTTGAGCGCGACGATGACAGCGGCAATCAGGATCGCGAAGGCGGTCAGCCAGAGCGGCGCGACCAGCTGGCCCATCTTGCTGCGGCTGGAGGTGAACAACACCAGCGGGATCACGGCGAAGCTGAGTTGAAGCGAAAGCACCACCTGGGTCAGCACCAGAAGCCGCCCCGTTCCCGCCTCGCCGTACCAGATCGTGACGATGGCGGCGGGAATGATGGCGATGCCGCGGGTGATCAGGCGGCGCATCCAGCCGGGCAGGCGGACGTTGAGGAACCCCTCCATCACCGCCTGACCGGCGAGGGTTGCGGTGACGGTGGAGTTCAGGCCGCAGGCGAGAAGCGCGACCGCGAAGAACACCGGTGCGATGCCAAGCCCGAGGATCGGGGCGAGAAGCTGGTGTGCCTCGGCCAGTTCGGCGACCTCGGTGCGGCCGGTGGCGTGGAAGGAGGCAGCGGCGAGGATCAGGATCGAGGCATTCACCAGCAGCGCGAACATCAGCGCGACGGTCGAATCGATGGTGGCGTTGCGCAGCGCCTCGCGCTTTTCGGGCAGGCTTTCGCCCCAGACCCGGGTCTGCACGATGGCCGAGTGCAGGTAGAGGTTGTGGGGCATGACGGTCGCGCCGAGGATGCCCAGCGCGAGGTAGAGCATTTCGGGATTGGTCACAATCTCGGTCGTGGGGGCGAAGCCGCGGATCACATCGCCCCAGACCGGGTCGGCAAGCGCGATCTGGACCGCGAAGCAGGCGGCGATGACGCCGAGGAGGGTGACGACAAAGGCTTCGAGCCAGCGGAAGCCCTTCTTCTGGAGCCACAGGATCAGGAAGACATCGAGCGCGGTGATCAGGACGCCAAGCTCCAGCGGGATGCCGAAGAGCAGGTTGAGGCCGATGGCGGTACCGATCACCTCGGCGATGTCGGTGGCGATGATGGCGATTTCCGCAAGGATCCATAGCGGGAAGGATACCCAGCGGGGAAAGGCGTCGCGGCAGGCCTGCGCCAGATCGCGGCGGGAGGCGACGGCAAGCCGGGCGCAGAGCGATTGCAGAACGATCGCCATGACGTTCGACACGAGCGCAACGAACAGCAGCGAATACCCGAAGGTGGACCCGCCCGCGAGGCTGGTGGCCCAGTTGCCGGGGTCCATGTAGCCCACGGCGACAAGGTAACCCGGTCCGACAAAGGCGAGGAAGCGGCGGAACGGGCCGCCGACGGGGCGGATCGTGCCGTTGACATCGCTGAGCGCGGCTTCGCCACGCGCCGCGCGCCAGGCGCGGACCGAGAAGTCGGAGGATTCGGCGAGGAGGGCCATCTGGTCCGCAAATGAGAATTATTTGCAAGAAAACTAGGCCGGCCCGCCCGCCGCGTCAAGCAACGTCAGAGAACGTGTAGAACCCCGCCGGGAAGGCGACTATAAGCGGGGGCATCCGAAGGAGTGTGACACGATGGCAGCCGAGCTTTCCCCAATCGACCGCGCCAAGTTTGCGGCCGCGCGGCGGGCGGCAGACATGGTGGAAAGCGGGATGCGGGTGGGTCTTGGCACCGGCTCGACAAGCGCCTGGATGGTGCGGTGCCTGGGCGAGCGGGTGCGCGAGGAAGGGCTGCGGATGACCGGGGTTCCGACCTCGGCCCGGACCGGCGATCTGGCGCGGAAGGTCGGGATCGAGGTCGTGACGCTGGAAGAGGCGAAGTGGCTGGACCTGACCATCGACGGCGCCGACGAGTTCGACGGCGATCTGAACCTGATCAAGGGCGGCGGCGGGGCGCTGCTCCGCGAAAAGATCGTGGCAACGGCCTCGGACCAGATGGTGGTGATCGCCGATGCGGCCAAGGAAGTCCGGACACTCGGGGCCTTTCCGCTGCCGGTCGAGGTCATCCCCTTCGGCTGGCAGGCCTCGAAGGCGCTGATCGACGAGATCCTGACCTCGCTTGACGTGCTCGGCCGCAGGACCACGATGCGGATGAATGGCGACCGGCCGGTCCGCACCGACGAGGGTAACCTGATCCTGGACCTGCATCTGGAGCGCATCGGCAACCCGAGGCAATTGTCGCTGGTGCTGAACCAGGTGCCAGGTGTCGTGGAAAACGGGCTGTTCATCGACATCTGCGATGCGGTGGTGATCGGGCACGGCGACGGGCGGGTCGAGTTGCGCGACATCAACTCGGGCCGGATCGAGGGCGGGACGGTTGATCTGGCGGAAAGCGGCAACATCTTTGCCGATCTGGGCGACTGACCGGCTGGTCACCGCCCGGTGACCATCGAAAGGACCGCGCCGGGCCGGCAGGGCTTTCGGCGGCGGGCGCGACCGCTTAGGGTCTTGCACGAAGCATCGGCAACGGAACGGATCATGGCCTTCGACTACGATCTTTTTGTCATCGGCGGCGGCTCGGGCGGGGTGCGTGCGGGGCGCGTTGCCTCGGGCGAGTATGGCGCGCGGGTCGGTCTGGCCGAGGAAAGCCGGATGGGCGGCACCTGCGTCATCCGGGGCTGCGTCCCGAAAAAGCTGATGGTGTTTGCCAGCGGCTATCCCGACCTGATGGACGAGGCCGCGCAGTACGGCTGGACGGTGGAGCGTGGCGCGTTTGACTGGACGTTGTTCCGGACCCGGCTGGAGGCCGAGCTTGACCGGCTGGAGGGGGCCTATCGCAACACGCTGAAGAACGCGGGTGTGACGGTGCATGACCAGCGCGCCACCGTGGTCGATCCGCACCGGGTCAGGCTGGCGGACGGGCAAGAGTTTTCGACCAAGCATATCCTGATCGCCACGGGCGGGCGGCCATTCGTGCCGGAGTTTCCGGGGGCGGAGCTGGCCGTCACCTCGAACGAGA
>JBJOQI010000288.1:0-4076 GCA_046050045.1 Pseudomonadota bacterium
GCCCTGACCGACCAGACCGACGGCTGGGCGGTGATGAGCCTGGCTGGCGAGGGCGCGGCGCAGGTGCTGGCGCGGCTGGTCTCGATCGACCTTCGGCCCGCAACCTTCGGGGTGGGACAGGTCGTGCGGACGCCGCTGAACCACATGATGGCCATTCTCGAGCGGACGGACGATCAGGCCTTCCGCATCTTCGTCTTCCGCTCGATGGCGGCAACGGCGGTGCATGAGATTGCGGTCGCCATGCAGGCAGTCGCGGCGCGGTCACACGCCTGACGTCGCCCGCTCTGGCGGGCGATCCGCGGGGAGGCCCTGCCTCCCCGCACCCCTCCGGAGTATTTCGGTCAAGATGAAGGGGCAAGCCTATTGGACTTACCGGCCCGAGGACCGATATTCACCCGACCATGAGTCTCCCGCCCGGATTTCTAGACGAGCTCCGCAACCGCACCTCGCTTGCCCGCGTGGTGGGGCGCAAGGTGACGTGGGACCTGCGCAAGTCGAACCAGGGCAAGGGTGACTTCTGGGCGCCGTGCCCGTTCCACCAGGAAAAGACCGCGTCCTTCCATGTCGATGACCGCAAGGGCTATTACTACTGCTTCGGCTGTCACGCGAAGGGCGATGCGCTGACCTTCCTGAAGGACGCCGAGAACATGGGGTTCATGGAGGCGGTCGAGCTTCTGGCCCGCGACGCCGGAATGCCGCTGCCCGAGCGCGACCCGGTCGAGGCGCAGCGCAGCGACCGGCGCACAAAACTGGCCGAGGTGATGGAGGCCGCGGTCAAGCATTACCGGTTGATGCTGAAGACCGGGGCCGCGGCTCCGGCGCGGGAGTATCTGAAGAAGCGCAAGCTGTCCGAGGCGGCGCAGGACCGCTTCGAGATCGGTTTTGCGCCGGAAGGGTGGACGGGTCTCTGGGATGCGCTGCGCGCCAAGGGGATCGAGGAAGACCTGATCCTTGGCGCGGGGCTGGCCAAGCCCAGCGCCAAGGGCGACCGCCCCTATGATGTCTTCCGCAACCGGATCATGTTCCCGATCCGCGACACGCGCGGTCGCTGCATCGCCTTTGGAGGGCGGGCGATGGACCCGGGCGATCCTGCCAAGTACCTCAACAGCCCCGAGACCGAGCTGTTCGACAAGGGCCGCAGCCTCTACAACGCGGGGCCTGCACGGGAGGCCGCGGGCAAGGGCCAGCCGCTGATCGTCACCGAAGGCTACATGGACGTGATCGCGCTGGTCGAGGCGGGGTTCACCGGCGCGGTGGCGCCGCTGGGAACGGCGATCACCGAGGACCAGCTGCACATGATCTGGCGGCTGCACCCCGAGCCGGTCATCGCGCTTGACGGCGATACGGCAGGCATCCGGGCGGCGATGCGGCTGGTCGATCTGGCGCTGCCGCTCCTGGAAGCCGGGCAGGCCCTTCGCTTTGTCATCCTGCCCGAGGGCATGGACCCCGACGACCTGATCCGGGCGCGGGGGGCGGACGCGATGCGCGCGATCCTCGCCGATGCACAGCCGATGGTGAAGCTGCTCTGGCAGCGCGAGACCGAGGGCAAGGTGCTTGACAGCCCCGAGCGGAAGGCCGCGCTCGACAAGTCGCTGCGCGCCGCGATCGGACGGATCAAGGACCAGTCGATCCGCGGGCACTATGGCGAAGAGATCAAGCGCCTGAGGTGGGAGCTGTTCGGCCAGTCGCGGCCCGCGCCCAGGGCGCCGGGCCCCGCCTTTGCCCCGGCCCGGCGTCGCGATGGCAGGCCGCAGGCGATGAGCGGCGACACCCTGCCGCTGCCCGCCACGCGCGCCTCGCTGCTGGCACGGGGAGATGCCGTGGTCGAGGAGACCCTGCGCGAGGCGATGATCCTGGCGATCTGCGCCACCCATCCGGCGCTGGTGCCCGCCTTCGAAAGCCAGCTGGAAACGCTGGAATTGCATGGGGACGACCATGCCGCGCTGCTGACGGCGATCCTGCGCCACAGCCATCAGGCGGGGCCGGAACCGGCGCAGGCCGCGCCCGCTGCCCTTGAAAAGGTGATGTCGCTTGCCCACGTCCGCATAGCGCCGCCGGTGCGCAGCCCCGAAGATGCCGAACTGGCCCGCATGTGCCTGGCCGAAGAGCTTGCCAAGCTCGACGCACGGCGCGGCGCACGGGCCGAGATCGCGGATGCGATGGAGGACCTGACCGGCGTCGCCGACGAGGGCGTGACATGGCGGCTTGCCCAGTCTGCCGAGGCCCGCCATCGCGCCGACCGCTCGAAGCTCGACGACACGGCGGACATGGGCGAGGACCGGGCCGCGCTGTCGGCGCACCTGAGCCGGCTGATCGAAAGTGAAGTCTGGGTAAAGAAGAAGGGCGGGTGACGATCCCACCCTGTGATTCGAGCTTCTGATTCGATAGAAGCGCCGGAACCGGAACATTTGCGATTCGATTCGCCCGAATCGCCCGATGACCAACCTCTGAGGAGCCCGCATGGCCGCCAAGGACACCGACGACCAGAAGCCGGAAAGCGACGAGTCCGAACATTCGCTGGACATGAGCCAGGCCGCCGTCAAGCGCATGATCGCCGACGCGCGGGAACGTGGCTACATCACCTATGACCAGCTCAACCAGGTCCTGCCGCCGGAACAGGTGTCTTCGGAACAGATCGAGGACGTGATGTCGATGCTGTCCGAAATGGGCATCAACGTCATCGAGGAGGAAGAGGCCGACGACAGCGAGCCCGAGGGCGGGGCCGTCGTCGAAACCTCGACCTCGCGCGAGGTGGCGCTTGCGACCTCGACCACGGAAACGCTCGACCGCACCGATGACCCGGTGCGGATGTACCTGCGCGAGATGGGCAGCGTGGAGCTGCTGAGCCGCGAGGGCGAGATCGCCATCGCCAAGCGGATCGAAGCCGGCCGCAACACGATGATCGCGGGGCTTTGCGAAAGCCCGCTGACCTTCCAGGCGATCACGATCTGGCGCGACGAACTTCTGTCCGAAGAAATCCTGCTGCGCGACGTCATCGACCTCGAGGCGACCTTCGGCCGCTCGCTCGACGGCGAGGGCGAGCTGGACGGGCCGGGCCTGGAAGAGGTGGACCTGTCCGAGGCCGGCGCAGCCGCCGCCCCGCGCCGCCCGGCCAGCGCCGAGCCGGAGCTTGATGCCGACGGCAACCCGATCCTGCGGGCCGAGGACGAGGAAGAGGACGACGAGGCCTCTGCCATGTCGCTTGCCGCGATGGAAGCCGCGCTGAAACCCCGCGTTCTGGAAACGCTCGAGGTCATCGCGCGGGACTACACCACGCTTGCCGACATGCAGGACCTGCGGATGTCGGCCACGCTGAACGAGGACGGCAGCTTCACCGCCAAGGATGAGATCGCCTATCAGAAGCTGCGGTCGGAAATCGTGCTGCTGGTGAACGAGCTGCACCTGCACAACAACCGGATCGAGGCGCTGATCGACCAGCTCTACGGCATCAACCGCAAGATCATGCAGATCGATAGCGGCATGGTGAAGCTGGCCGACCAGGCCCGGATCAACCGCCAGGAATTCATTACCGAATACCGCGGCTACGAACTCGACCCCGCCTGGCTCGACCGGATGGCGCAGAAGGCAGGGCGCGGCTGGCAGGCGCTGATCGAACGTTCGCGCGACAAGGTCGAGGACCTGCGGTCCGAAATGGCCAAGGTCGGCCAGTATGTCGGCGTCGACATCAACGAGTTCCGCCGCATCGTGAACCAGGTCCAGAAGGGTGAAAAGGAAGCCCGGCAGGCCAAGAAGGAAATGGTCGAGGCGAACCTGCGTCTGGTGATCTCGATTGCCAAGAAATACACCAACCGGGGCCTGCAATTCCTTGATCTTATTCAGGAAGGCAACATCGGCCTGATGAAGGCCGTGGACAAGTTCGAATACCGCCGGGGCTACAAGTTCTCGACCTACGCGACCTGGTGGATCCGGCAGGCGATTACCCGGTCGATTGCCGATCAGGCCCGCACGATCCGCATCCCGGTCCACATGATCGAGACGATCAACAAGCTGGTGCGCACCGGCCGCCAGATGCTGCACGAGATCGGCCGGGAGCCGACGCCCGAGGAACTGGCCGA
>JBJOQI010000289.1:0-5235 GCA_046050045.1 Pseudomonadota bacterium
TGCCGCGCAGATGCACGGCAACGTAATTCCAGGTCGGGACCTGATGATCGAGGTCATACCAGTCCGGCGAGACATAGGCATCGGGTCCCGATACGGCGAGAAGCGCCGACTGCGGCGTGTCCAGCGCCCGGGCAATCGGGTTGGACCGCACAAGATGCATGTCCGCAACCGCGCCATCCCGAGACAGGACAAAGGGCACATGCGCCGCAAGCGGCCCGTCGGGGCCGTTCAGCATGAGGATGCCGAAGCCCCGGCCGCGGGCAAAGGACAGGTTCCGGTCGGCGGGGGTCTGGCGGAAGGCGGGGTTGGGATGCATGGCCCGCTTCTACCAGCGCCCCGGTGGGCTTGTCATCGCCGCGATTGTGCGGGTTACGCCGTGGCGATCAGATGCGCGCCATCGTGGCCGGTGATCCGGGCGGTGATGATCTTCCCTTCCGGCCGGTCGGCATCAAAGCTTACTTCGGTGAAGCCCTCGGTGCGGCCCATGCGCGGGCTTTCCAGAAGGACGCGGTGGGATTGTCCGACCTCGCCCGACAGGTGACGGTCCAGCGCCGCCTGCCCGGCCGCGCGCAGACGTGCAGCGCGGTCCTTGATCTCGGGCCCCCTGACCTGCGGCATCCGGGCGGCCGGCGTGCCCTTGCGGGGGCTGAAGGGAAAGACATGCAGGAAGGTCAGCCCGCAGTCCCCGACCAGCTTCAGCGAGTTCTCGAACATGGCCTCGGTCTCGGTCGGGAAACCGGCGATGATGTCGGCGCCAAAGACGATGCCGGGGCGCAGGCGGCGCGCCTCTTCGCAGAACCGGATCGCGTCGTCGCGCAGGTGGCGGCGCTTCATCCGCTTCAGGATCATGTCGTCGCCCGCCTGCAGCGACAGGTGCAGGTGCGGCATCAGGCGCGGCTCGGTCGCGATGGCCAGCATCAGGTTCTCGTCCGCCTCGATCGAGTCGATCGACGAGATGCGCAGGCGCGGCAGGTCGGGCACCAGCCGCAGGATGCGCATGACCAGATCGCCAAGCCGCGGCTCGCCCGGCAGGTCTGCGCCCCAGCTGGTCAGGTCCACGCCGGTCAGCACGACCTCGAGAAAGCCCTTGTCCACCAGTCGCCGGATCTGCTCGACCACCACGCCCGCCGGAACCGAGCGCGAGTTGCCGCGCCCATAGGGGATGATGCAGAAGGTGCAGCGGTGGTCGCAGCCGTTCTGGACCTGCACATAGGCGCGGTGGCGGCCGAAGCCGTCGATCAGGTGGCCTGCCGTCTCGCGGACCGACATGATGTCGTCGACCATGACCTTCTCGGTCTGGCCGATCAGGTCGGGCACCGACAGATCGGCCCAGGTTTGCGCCTGCATCTTCTCGTGGTTACCGACGACGCGGGTCACCTCGGGCATGGCCGCGAAGGTCTCGGGCTCAGTCTGGGCGGCGCATCCCGTCACGATCACCGGCGCGCCGGGGTTTTCGCGCGAAAGGCGGCGGATTTCCTGCTTGGCCTTGCGCACCGCCTCGGCCGTGACGGCGCAGGTGTTCACGATCACCGCATTCGACAGGCCCGCCCCCAGGGCCAGTTCCTTCATGGCCTCGGTCTCATAGGCGTTGAGCCGGCAGCCGAGCGTGGCGAAGACGGGGGCGGTCATGCGTGCAGCGCGACGAATGCCGGGCTGAGCACGCCCTCGAAGACATAGGCGACCGGCCCGGTCAGCCAGACGCCATCCTCGCGCCAGTCGGCCTCCAGCCGCCCGCCGTCGACATCGATGACGACATGCCGCCCGGTCAGCCCGCGGCGGTGCGCAGCCACGACCGTGGCGCAGGCACCCGACCCGCAGGCAAGCGTCACGCCGGTGCCGCGTTCCCAGACCCGCATCCGCAGGTGATCGGGGGCAGAGACAGAGACGAATTCCACGTTCGTCCGCGCCGGGAACAGCGGGTCGTGCTCGATCTTCGGGCCAAGGCCGGTCAGGTCCACCGCCCCGGCATCGGGCACGAAATGGACGGCGTGGGGGTTGCCCATGCCGACGCCCACCGGATCGCCCGGCAGCGGCAGATGCAGCGTATCGGCCTCATGCGCCAGCGGAATGTCGGCCCAGCCCAGAAGCGGCGGCCCCATGTTCACGTTCACCCGGCCATCGGCCAGCCGTTCCGCCACCAGAAGGCCCCTGGCGGTGCGGATCGTCAGGCGGTCCCTGCCCGCCCCGGCCATGACATGGTGCGCCACGCAGCGCGTGGCGTTCCCGCAGGCCCCGGCACGGCTGCCGTCGTTGTTCCAGAAGTCGAGCGTGATGTCGCTGCCCTCGCCGTCGCGGATCTCGGCCAGCTGGTCGAACCCCACGCCTCGCGCCGGATCGCCCAGCGCCTTGGCAAGGCCCTCGGTGGTCACGCCGGCCAGCCCCCGTGAATCGATGATCACGAAGTGATTCCCCGCCCCGTGCATCTTCAGGAAGGGAAGGCCCTGCTGGCGCGCCAAGTCTTTCATGCGGCGGCATATACTCCTGCGCGGCCATTTCTGCCAGTGCGCGTTCCCGCATGGCCGTTTTGCACTTGACCGCCCCCACGCCCGCCCCTAAAGACGCCGCCTGTGATGGGCCCGTAGCTCAGTTGGTAGAGCAACTGACTTTTAATCAGTGGGTCACAGGTTCGAATCCTGTCGGGCTCACCACTGAAATCAACGACTTGACCAATAGTTGCTTTCCAACGCTTGCCCTACGGTAAGCGCGGGGCAGGCAACGACTCCCACTCCACCAGACATCTCATGTGACCTGCCAAAGGAACGATTGGCAGATGTGAACGGGAAGCGGAGAAGACTGCCGCGCACCGGCCGGTCGCCGACGCGCGAGTCTCGGCGACGCGGCGGGGCGCAATCTGGCCCGGGATTGCAGCGCATCGCAATGCCGCCGACGGGTTCGTGCGGGGCTGCAGTCTGGCGCGGTTCTCCGAGGTGGAAAGCGGGCCCAAGGCCGACCCGGGGGCAGGCGACACGGCCCTTCAGGGCACCCGGGTCAAGGGCGGTTCCGGGCGACCATCCCCGCCGCCGGAATAGAGATAGGCATGTCGCACTTTGACCTCTATCGTCGGTCAGATATCCATGTCCCGGGAACAAGATGCTCGATCCCGTTCAGCCCAACTTCGAGCTAATGCGCGACTTGCGAAGGCTCAGGATCGACGGATCGGATGTGGTCGTTGGCGCGCGGGCCTTTGACGTGCTGGCCTATCTGCATTCGAACGCGGGCCGGGTGGTGACCAAGGCGGAACTGCTGGAGCATGTCTGGGCCGATCTGAACGTCGAGGAAAGCAATCTGACCGTCCAGATCGCCGGCTTGCGCAAGCTGATAGGGGCGCGCGCCATCGCAACCGTGCCGGGTGTCGGGTACCAGTTGACCCTTGCGGCCAAGGCCCCGGCAGAGCCGCCGTCCGCGCTGCCGCTTCCCGACAAGCCTTCGCTTGCGGTCCTGCCCTTTGCCAATCTGACGGGCGACGCGCGCAAGGACTACCTGGTTGACGGGATCGTCAGCGATCTGATCTCGGCGCTGTCCTGCATCCGGGCCTTCTTTGTCATCGCTGCCAGTTCCACATTCACGCTCAAGGGGAAAGCCATCGACCTGGCCGATGTCGGCCGACAACTCGGCGTGCGCTACATCGTCGAGGGCGGCATCCAGCAGGCGGGCGACAGTCTGCGGATCAATCTCCAGCTGGTCGAGGCGGAGACCGGGCATCTGATCTGGAGCCAGCGCTTTACCGGACCGCTGACCAATATATTCGAATTGCAGGACAGCGTGGTTGCCGCCACCGCCTCGGCCATCGAGCCGAGCGTGCTGACCGCGGAAGCCCTGCGCGCCGACAGAAAGCCCACGACCAGCCTGACCGCCTATGACCTTTGCCTGCGCGCCACCCCGGCCTCGATCCGCGTGCACGATGCTGCCGCGTTCCATGCCGCGCGCGATCTGTTGCACCAGGCGCTCGACCTTGATCCGCAGTATGTTCATGCCAAAGGCCTGCTGTGCGGGTTGTATGCCAGCGCGCTTTCGGTTCGCGCCATCAGCTTTGCCGAGGCGCGGTCCTGCCTTCCGCTGGCCGAAGAGATCCTTGCGGACGACCGGATCACTGATCCCCAGGCCATTTGCGATGCGGGCCTTGCTTTGGCCTACTTTGGCGGCCAACAACAGCGCGGCGTCTCTGCGCTGCGCCGCGCAGTGTCGCTTAATCCGAATTCCTCGCTCATCCTGATGTCTTCGGGCTGGGTGCACAGCTATGTCGGCGAGAATGCCATCGCCGAGGAGCATTTCCGTCGCGCCATACGGCTGAACCCGATCGATCCAAACATCGGCATGGCGCGGTCCGGCCTTGCCCATCTGATGCATCTGCGCGGGGACGAGGAGGCGACGCTCCAGATGCTGGAGCGCGCTCTGGCAGAGCAGCCGGGCTTCTTTGCAACGTTGTTGCGGCTGGTGGTCACCTGCTGGAAGATGGGCCGCATTGCCGATGCGCGGCGCCACGCCGAAGCCTTGCGCGCCTCGATGCCGGGTCTGACCATCTCGGGTTACCTGCAAGACTCGCCCGACAGGGTTGCCGCATGGCGCAAGGACATCGAGGATGCCCTGCGTGCGGTGGGGGTTCCGGAATGACCCGAGATCCGGCACAGACGGTTGTCATCCTGCCCGCCGAGCGCGCTGTGCAGGTCGACGGCGAAACCCGGCAGATCGGCGCGCGGGCTTTCGACGTGCTGGCCTATCTGCATTCGAACGCGTTCCTGCGCGGGATCGGCATACCGGAGTGATCAGCGCCGCTGCAGAAGCCGATCAACATCGCGACGCGCTTCTTCGCGGCGCGCCTGTGCGGCGAGGATTTCCCCGGGCGCGCGGCGGACGGTCTTGCGTTGGGCGTTCCGAGCCGCGGCCTGTGCAAGCGCGGCCCATGCGGTCCGGATGCGGGCGATCAACCGTTGGGACGCTGCCGTCACGTTTCCTGCGGTGCTGACGGACTGCGACTGGCTGAGGGGAAAGTCGGTCATGGCCTGTTCCTCTGGTGCTGGTTGACCGGAACAACCTGGCAGGCGAGGGGCATCTGTGTCCTGAAGCGGTCCGAAACCTTCGGAAATTCACCCGGAAAAGTTACAAAACACTTGGTGAATGCTTCGGGTTGCGGGTCGTCCAGGGCACGACTGGCCGACCATCGCGGTGCGCCGCATGTCGTGGCACGGGTCACAACTGACGGCGCTGCCGCAAGTTATCCGTCCGGGCATGCCTGCG